>JANQQB010000461.1 GCA_028285165.1 Rhodobiaceae bacterium | reverse complement strand
CCAGGACAAGCCGGTCAAACCATCAAAATCTCTGCGACGAGGTACTAGAGCAGCGGTTGATCAGGCGCCGGGACGCGTCGCCGTCTGCACCTCGATCTGATAGCCCTCCGGATCATCGAAGACGAAGGCCCGGATGCCGATCTCGTCGTTGATGAAGAGCTCTGACAGGTTGGCGATTTCCCGCTCCTTGGCATAGGCGTACCAGGCATCGACATCCGGCACGCGGATGCAAAGCTGGACCGGTTTCACCGGCTCCGACTTGTGCATGCCCTTGGCTTCGTCGACGAGGCCGACATGGCTGTCGCCGCCGATATTGTAGATCTTCGCCCATCCCTGATCGATGGCGAGCCGGAAGCCCATCACATCCTCATAGAACCGCATCGCCGCGGCCAGATCGCGGTAGTAGAAAAACGTGATCGTCAGCTGCACGGCGCCGCCATCGGGCGGGGAGGGGGCTTGGCTCATGCGAGGCTCCTTTGGGGGTTCGGGCGAAGGACGCGGTCAGGTCCGCGCGCGTTCGATCTGGGCAAGATCGCAGAGCACGTCGGCCATCGCCGAAAAGTCCTGCCCGCCATACCCCCTGGCGCGTGCCGTTGAAAACGCCTCACGGGCCGCTGCGGCAACCGGTAGCGGCACACGCGACGCATTGGCGGCGCCCAGGATCAGGGTCAGATCCTTGTGCGCCAGGTCGATCGTGAAGCCCGGATCCGTATCGCCCGCCAGCACCTTGTTCGGCCAGTTGACCTTGAGCTGCCCGTTTGTCGCCGTCGTGCCGTGAATGACCTCCAGCGTCGTCGCGAGATCGAGGCCAAACCGGTTCGCCAGCGCCAGGGCTTCGGCGTTCAACTGGCAGGAAATGATCGCCAGGTAATTGTTGACGAGCTTGGTGCGGGTGCCGGATCCGCCGGGCCCGCAATAGTGGATGGTCGTTCCCATCGCCTGAAGCAGCGGCTCGATTTCCTCGAAATCCGATCGCTCGCCGCCGATCATGAACAGGCTCTCGCCGCGCTCGGCATGCAGCGCCAGCCGTCCGATCGGCGCATCGATCGCCCGGAACCCGCCGGCCCGCGCGCTTTCATGCAGCGCATCGGTCGTCTCCGGATCGATCGTCGACAAGTCCATGACGAGCGTGTTGGGCGCGGCATGCGCAAACAGCCCGTCCGGCCCCATGATGACTTCGCGCACTTCCTTGCCGGTCGGCAGCACGGTGATGATCACCGAACATTGCTGCGCAAGGTCGGTCAGGCTCGACGCCGCCGTCGCGCCCAGCGCGACAAGGTCGGCCACCGGTTCCGGCCGCAAATCGCTGACGACGAGCGAAAACCCCTTCTTCACACAATTCGCCGCCATCCCCTTTCCCATGGCGCCGAGGCCGATGAATCCGATGGTTTGATCCTTGAGCGTCATGTCTGGTTTCCTCGCGATTGGGGATTTGTTGGCACCGAACGGGCGGCGGCAAAGGTACCCAGATCGCGGGCGGGTCACAAGCGGTGGTCAAACCCTTCTGGCCGTAGCCGGGACGACGGGTGCATGTTCGTGCTCGCACTATCGTCCGGGGCTGCGCGGGAAGAGCAACGCTAGATGTCCGCTCCGAGGCTCAAGCAAGGCTCACATGCGCCGAGGCGATCTTCCAGCCTTGCGGCGTCCGGATCCAGAGATGGGATTGTGCGCCGATCCGGCCCGAGCCGGTGCGCCGATATTCGGCATTGGCGTAGCCGATGGTCCGGCTGAGGGCCGTTATCTCGACCCGGGTTAACGAACGGGCGATGTCGCTCGTATCGCGGGCCTGGCGGAAACGGGCGATCTCCTCGACGCCGTAGGCGCCGCCTTGGGCGGTAAGCCTGACGGTCCGCGGATCGTCCCAGAAGAGCGCCATCAGGGCATCCACATCATTGGCCATCAGGGCCGCCTCATAGCGGTCGAAAGCGGAGCGGATCTCGTCTTCAATCCGGGTGCGCACATCGGCAGGGAGATCGCCCGGCGGCGCGTCTTTTGTTGTCTGTGTCACGCATCGATTCCGCGCTGGACGAGGATGCGCTCGGCACTGTCGTTCCACACTTCCATGCTCACGATCAGCCCGTCGCGCACGACATAGCGGTCGACATACCGATTGCCTTCGAAGGGCGTGCCGTCGGGCCATTCACCGTAGAGCGTGCCCAACTGATAGACGATGGTTTCGCCGGACTTGCTGCCCTCGACCACGTCCGTCTGTCCGAAGTCCTTTTTCACCCAGGCATATCGGTGTTTGTTGAACGCCGCACATTCGGACGGATGAGAGAATGCGCGTCCGCCGGTAAAGGTGATGTGCAGATCCGGCGCGATATAGGCCGAGGCGGCGTCGGGATCGGGGATCATTAGCAGCTTAAGATAGGTCTCGACAATGTCCTTTGCGGTCATGTCGGACGTAGCAACGGTGGGAGCGGGAGCAGTTTCTGTGTGCGCCATGGATCGGGTCCCTCGGCTGGTCGGAATGTCAAACGACAAAAAAGCCTAACATTTGAGCATCAATTCCCGATGCCTATTTATTACGCAATACTGCGTAGGGAAATGGGTGGATTTTAAACATTGGCCCGGCTGGCTCAGGCGTGCATTTCCATAAAATACTGATTTTGAATAATATTCCAGAATGGCATGACTCCTGCTTGGTTAACCGTTCGTTAACGCATGTCGTAACGAGAATTGAACAGGAGCGGGCGATGTCTACCAAACCATTGTTGTCGAACCTCTCGCGCCGGGCGCTGCTCTGCGCCACGGGGTGTGCCGTCGCCACGGCGATGACCTTTTCGCTGGCACATACCGCGAAGGCTGAAGACACGATAAAGATCGGGCTGATTGCGACACTGTCCGGCCCGTCGGCCAAATCGGGTGAAGCGATCACACGCGGCCTTGAAGTGGCGATCGATGAACTCAATGCCGCCGGCGGCATTCTCGGCAAGCAGGTCGAACTGCTCAGTCGCGATGATGAGAGCAATCCCGCCAAGGGATTGACCGCCGCGCGTGAACTGGTGCAGCGCGAGAAAGTCGCGGTCGTCTTTGGCGGCCTGCAGACCCCGGTTTCGCTGGCAATGGTGCCGTACTTCAACCAGGTCAAGACGCCGTTCATGGGCCCATGGGCCGCCGGCACGCCGGTGACGAAGAATGGTGCGGAGGAGAACTACATCTTCCGCGTCTCGGCGGTCGACGAACTGGTCGACATCGCGCTGGTCGACCGGGCCGTCGCCGTGCACGGCTCCAAGCTGCCGGGCATGATCCTGATCAACAATCCCTGGGGCGAGTCAAACGAAAAGGGCCTTCGCGCAGCGCTCACGGCGCGCAACATGGAATATGCCGGGATCGAGAAGATCGAAGGATCCGACGTCGATGTCGTTCCTCAGTTGACGCGCCTCAAGGAAGCCGGTGCGGACACGTTGTTCATGGTCGCGAATGTCGACCCGTCGGCTCAGGTCATCAAGTCGCTTGAGCGAATGGGGTGGGAAGTACCCGTGGTCTCGCACTGGGGCCCCGCCGGCGGCCGCTTTTCGGAATTGGCCGGTCCGCGCGGCGAAGAAGTGGAGATGATCCAGACCTTCACCTTCTCCGGCAACATGACCGACAAGGCAAAGGATGTGTTCGCCAAGCTGCAGGCGAAGTATCCCGAGATCGAGACGATCAAGGATGTCACCCCGGCCGTCGGTGTGGCCAATGCCTACGATGCCATGCACCTGACCGCGCTCGCGATCGAGAAAGCCGGTTCGACCGACGGCCCGGCAATACGCCAAGGCTTCTACGACATCGAAACCCATGCGGGGCTGATCAAGACCTATCAGAACCCGTTTTCTCCTGACGTGCACGATGCGTTGGGTCCGGAAGACTACCTCTTTACCCGCTTCATCGACGGCGAAATCGTGCCGATCACGACCAACTGACGCACGCGGTTTGAAACGGCCTGTCCGCGCGGACAGGCCGATAGACGCAAGCAAGCTGTGCGGCAAGCGGGGGCGCCAT
>JANQQB010000459.1 GCA_028285165.1 Rhodobiaceae bacterium | reverse complement strand
TGGCCTCGAAATGGCCGACCAGGGTCCGCTCGCAGGCCTGCATGATACCCGGAAGCTTACAAAGCCTCTGTCCGGTCACAGCCGGGCGCAGATAGCGGTCGAGCGCTGCCGCATTCGCCTCCGCCGTTCCGGTAAACAGCGGCCAGGGCGACGCTTCGCCCCAGCCGACAATGCCATCCGAGGTCACGACCGCCGCGTAGACGACGTCGACGGTCGAAGACACGTCGCCGATACCGTGCGAGCGCACGGATTTCACCGGCAGCCGCAGATGATGCACCGCCAGGCCAGTGATTGTTGCATCCGTTACGGTCACGCGACCCATTCCGACACCGGCGCCCGGGCTTCGTTGAGCGGTTGGCAGACCACGTCGACGAGCGTTGGCTCGCCGGCTTCGATCGCCTGTTTGAGCACGGGTTGCAGGTCGTCCGGGTTTTCCACGCGCCAGGACTTGATGCCGAACTTCGCCGCAATGCCGGCATGATCGCTTTCCGAAAAGTCCACCGAATAGTAGCGTTCGCCGAACCCGGTCTTCTGGCCGGCCTTGATCCAGCCATAGACCGCATTCGACACGACAATGAAGGTGATCGGCCAGCGTTTGCGCGCGACGGTCTCGAGCTCGCCGCAGGTAAAGCCGAATGAGCCGTCGCCCATGATCGCCACGGTTTTTGCCTGCGGCCGGCCGACATGCGCGCCGACGGCTGCCGACAGCGAATAGCCGAGCGCCCCGTGCGCCCGGTTCGAAAACACTGTGCGGCCCGTTTCCCGGACCGTATAAAAGGCCGACACGTAAGGGCAGGGCGTGCCCGGATCGGCGACCACAACGGCGTCCGGCGGCAATGTCGCGTTGAGGGATTGGATCAGCCGCTCCGGACGGATCGGCAGGTCGGTGGAGGCGGCGAGCGTTCCGAATGCCGCCGCCTTGTCCGATCGCGCGCGGGCGACCCGGTCCGCCCCGCCGAAAGCCGGTTTGGCGGCCCCGTGTGCGTCCAACGCCCGATTAAGGGCTTCCAGGGCAAGGCGGGCATCGCCGACCATTGAGACTTCGGTCTGGTAGGCGGCGCCGATGGCGGCCGGGTTGGAATCGATGTGCACGATGCGTGTGCCATGCACCGGCGTCCGCCAGCGCTCGGTTGTCACGGACCCGGCGCGGCAGCCGATGAACACCACACAATCGGCTTCGCCGATCACGGCGTTGGTCTCGGCAACGCCGCCGTTCGAGCCGACGACACCGAGGCAATTCGGATGGGTTTCGGCCAGCGCCCCCTGTCCGGAAATTGTCGTGGCGACGACGAGGTCGAGAGATTCAGCAAAGTTTTGCAGCTCTGCCATCGCGCCGGCAATGACCACGCCGCCGCCGCACACGATCACCGGAAACCGGGCCGCGAGGATCGCGTCGAGCGCGGCATCGACCTTGTCCGGATGCGGGCCGGTTGGCCAGGCGGGATAGGTGCCGAGCTCCGGGTCGGCCCAGATGTCGGTTTCGTCGACCGGCGCTTTTTGCACATCGAACGGCAGGCCGAGATGTGCCGATCCGGGCGTGCCGGTTGTCATTTCCCGAAACGCGCGACGCACCATGTTCGGCAGCATGTCGGCCTTCGGAATGACCGCGTTCCACTTGGTGAGCGGCCGGAACAGCGCCTCCTGATCGAGTTCGGTGAGGGGGAACTTGCCGCGCGAGCCGACAGCGACATCGGTCGTGATCGCAAGCACGGGAACAGACGATTCGTTGGCCTCCACAAGGCCGGGCGCGATGTAGGTCGCGCCGCCGCCCGACGGACCCTCGCACACCCCGACGCGACCGGTCACCCGGGCATAACCGTCGGCCATATAGGCGGCGGAGCGTTCGTCACGGGTCAGGATGTGTTCGATGCCGTGGTCGAGCCGATAGAGCGCGTCATAGAAGGGCAGGGTGGTATCGCCGCACAGGCCGAAAATGTGGCGCACGCCGTGGCCCTGCAACAGGCGGACCATGGCCTCGGCGCCGCTCGGCCGATTGCCGGCCTCGTTTGCCGTCTGCACGTTTTGTCCTCCCGGGGGTTTTCTCTGAAACTTGGTGCGGCCGAACCGGGATCGCGGCGGGGCGCTGTCTCCGGTTGGACTTGCAGGGTGGAATTGTTTTCCGCCAAGATCAAGAAAAAGGCGACCCCGTTTCGTCGTCGTCCCAACCATTGGCCGGGAGCCTCACCCATGTCATCCATTCGCGTCCGTGGCGGATCGTCCGTATATGGCGCAGCCGTCGGCATTCTTATGCTCGATGCACGGTTCCCCCGCATACCCGGTGACATGGGCAACGCGCTGACATGGCCGTTTCCGGTGCATTACAAGGTCGTGCCGAACGCCACGCCGGATCATGTCGTGCGTCGCGGCGCTGAGGGTCTGCTGGAGGACTTTGTGGCAGCCGGCGAGGAGTTGATCGCCATGGGCGTCGCCGGAATCACCACGAATTGTGGGTTCCTGTCGCTTTTCCAGGATGACCTGAAGGCGCGTCTTGCAGTCCCTGTCGCTGCGTCGTCGCTGATGCAGGTGCCTCTCGTCGAAGCCTTGCTGCCGCCCGGTCGACGCGTCGGCGTGCTCACCGTTTCCGCATCGACGCTGACGCCTCAACATCTGCGTGCGGCCGGTGTGGCGGAGGACGTCCCGGTCGCGGGAACGGAAGACGGCGAAGAGTTCAGTCGGGTGCTTCTGGACAACGAAGAATGGCTGGATGTCGACAAGGCGCGGTCCGACAACATTGCCGCTGCCCGCCGCCTTGTTGCGGATCATCCCGAAATCGCTGCAATTGTGCTGGAATGCACCAACATGGTGCCCTATGCGGCGGATATCCGCCGAGAAACCGGGTTGCCGGTCTATTCGATCTATTCGTTCGTGACCTGGTTCCAGGCGGGCCTGGTGCCGCCATCATTTTAGGGTCTCACACCCTCGGACCCGGATGTCCCGGGGATTTGCGGGAAGGGGCATCGTGATGTCCCTTCCGCAAATGAAGTCTACCGCCCGTCAAAGTCCGTTTCGGGCGATCGACATCGTCTTGTTGACCTAGGCTACAAACACGCGGTTCAGGATCCGCGCAGTCTTTGCCCAGACCCGTTCCACGAAGCAATGCGCTTCTGCGTGGGCCGGGAGATCGGGTGCGCCTTGCCCAAGCGCAGCCCGGGCGATGACGAGATGTGTCAGCATGGTAACGCTCCTTTGGTTCGTTCTTGCGTTGGCGTTGTCCGTGCAATAGGAATCGACAGAATATGCACTATGTGCGCCTTGCAGTCTTAAATACGCACTCAGTGCATTTTTTGCAAGGAAAAAAACGCACTTTGTGCGTTTGATTGGTTAGTAAAGGCCTACTGTCCCCAGGTAACGGGGACCCAGGCTACGGTGAAAGGAAAGAGAGGAAGACGCGTGTCCATGTCTCCCAAGCAGTTCCGCAAGTGGCGGAAGACCCTCGGTCTCAAACAGGGTGACGCAGCCGAACAACTCGGTCTGAACAAGCGCATGATCCAGTATTACGAAAAGGGCGAACGCGACGGAAAGCCCGTGAAAATTCCGAAATATATCCGGTTGGCCTGTTATGCCCTGAAGCATGATGTCCAGGATTTCGATGGCGATCATGTCGTCAAGCGGGGCGGCCATTGAGGTTGGAAAAAACCTCTCGAACGGGTCCGTGGAAGGCACCTGTATGGACCGCCTGAAAGATCGGACCGCGCTGGTGACCGGCGCCGCAAGTGGAATCGGCCGGGCGATTGCCCGGCGTTTTGCGTCCGAGGGAGCCTATGTACTCCTGGCCGATATTGACGCGGCCGGTCCGGCCGGCGAGGCGTCGACCCTCGACCTGATTCGCGGCGCGGGCGGCGAGGCCGATTTCCTGCGGACCGACGTTTCCGCCGCTGACGAGGTCCAGCGGGTCGTCGATCATGCGGTCGCTGCCCGCGGGCGCCTGGATGTCATCGTCAACAATGCGGCGATCGGCGCCGGCAGCCGCGTGACCGAGACGAGCGATGCTGAATGGGACCGCGTCATGGCGGTCAATCTGACGGGCGTTTTTTACGGCTGCCGAGCCGGGATCCGGCAGATGCTGAAGCAGGAACCGGGTGTCGACGGTGTGCGCGGCCGTATCGTCAACATCTCCTCGCAACACGGCATGATCGCCGCGCCCGGCCACCTGGCCTACGGCGTCTCAAAGGCCGGCGTCGTGTACATGACACGCCAGATCGCTGCCGATTACGCAAAGGACGGGATCGTTTGCAACGCGGTTGCGCCCGGCAAGATCCTGAGCGGCGGCCCGGACGGCGAGGCGACCGGCATGGGCGGATCGGTGGCATCCGAGGACCAGCTTGTCTATGCCCGAAATCGCACACCCTGGCCGCGTCTCGGCCTGCCCGATGATGTGGCCTCGGCCGCCCTGTTCCTGGCAAGCGCGGAGGCCACCTACATCACCGGTGAGAACCTGATGGTCGATGGTGGCTGGATGGCGAGCTGAAGGGCGCCCTCGGACCTGGCCTTCACAAGTCCTTGCGGAAATAGATCCGCTCGAACCCGTCTTCCGAACGCCGGTCGACCTCCAGATAGCCAAGCCGCGGATAGAGTTTCTGGTTCTCCGTCATCTTGACGTTCGTATAGAGATCGACGCTGGGAAGGCCGACGGCACGCGCCCGGTCCTCCACGAAAGCCACGAGCGCGCGGCCGAGGCCGGTTCCCTGGTGAGCGGGATCGATCGCGATGTTTTCCAGGTGCATGCTGTTGTCGCGCGGATAAAAGACGACGAAGCCGGCGACCCTGTCGTCAGGATCGGCCGCGACATGCACCAGCCCGTCGGCAATCTGCGTCGTGAAATCCGCAATCATTGGCGCCGGCTTGCGGCCGATCCGTTCCACATAGATGGAGTAGGCGGATTCCGCGCAAGCCTGTAACGCTGCAACGTCGGCCTGTCGGGCCGGGCGGATATCCATCAAAGCGGTTCCTTGGGGCAGGGCCGGGCTCCTTGGACCGGAGCCCGGTTGGCATCTACCGGGCGAAGCCGCCGATCTGGCTCATATGCATGGCGCCGAGGCCGGCAAGCGCCTGGCGCAATTCCTCGCTCGGCGTTCCATAGACCATGAGGCGCACCGGTGCGAGCGCGGCCAGGAAACGTTCGGCGAACTTGGCGCTGAAATTGCCGAGATGCACCATGGCGGCCGCGCTGTCGGCATAACGCTCCGAGATGTGCACGCTCTTTTCGTCGTCGCTGATGAACCATTCGTAGATCAGCGCACCCGGTTCGTCGGCCTTGGTCGCGTCGGCCATTTCGCCGACTAGCGCCTTGAAGGCATCCAGTTGGCCTTCCTGGACTTCAAGCTCCAGAACCCAGTGAATGACGTCGCTCATGGGGTTTCCTTCCGTACTTTTTGGTGGGAGCCCGCGCGGGACCGCGCGGGCAGGGGGGTAATACCAACGGGTCAGGCGTTGACGTCCCAGCCGCTGACAGCCTTGACCTCCAGAAAGTCTTCCAAACCCCAGACGCCGCCTTCGCGGCCGTTGCCGGATTGTTTATAGCCGCCGAACGGGCTACCGGCCGGCCGCTGCGCGCCGTTCAACTGCACCATGCCGGAGCGCAGCTTGCGGGCGACCTTCTGGGCGCGCGACTGGTCGCCGCTCTGCACATAGGCGGTGAGGCCGTAGGCCGTGTCGTTGGCAATCGAGATCGCTTCGTCCTCGTCCGAGAACGGAATCATCGACAGCACCGGGCCGAAGATTTCTTCCTGGGCGATGGTCATGTCGTTGTTCACGTCGGCAAAGACGGTCGGGCGCACGAAATAGCCGCGATTGAAGCCTTCCGGGCGTCCGGGACCACCGGCGACCAGTTTCGCGCCTTCTTTCATGCCGATGTCGATCAGCCCCTGGATCTTGTCGAACTGCGCCTTGCTGACGACCGGCCCGATGTGGTTGCCTTCCTCGTCCGGCATGCCGACGCGGGTTTTTAGCGCAGTTTCGATGGCCATCTCCACCGCCTGGTCGTAGACCGAGCGTTCGACAAGCATGCGGGTCGGCGCGTTGCAGGATTGGCCGGTATTGTTGAAGCAATGCAGCGTGCCGCGTTTGACCGCTTTCGGCACGTCGGAATCCGCGAACACGATGTTGGGGCCCTTGCCGCCCAGTTCGAGCGTTACGCGCTTGATCGTGTCGGCGGCGGTTTTGGTGATTTCCTTGCCGGCCCGTGCCGAGCCGGTGAACGAGATCATATCGACGTCGGGATGGGTGCAAAACGCCTGACCGACGGTCGGCCCGTCGCCGTTGACCAGATTGAACACGCCGGCGGGAATGCCGGCCTCGTCGACCATCTCCGCGAAGAGCAGCGAGGAAAGCGGCGCGATTTCGGACGGCTTCAGGACCATGGTGCACCCGGCGGCCAACGCGCCGGCAACCTTGAGCGTGACCTGATTCATCGGCCAGTTCCACGGCGTGATCAGGCCGCAAACGCCGATCGGTTCATGCACGATGTATTCGCTCTGCACTTTTTCGTGCAGCACATGTTCGAACGTATAGGTCTTCAGGACGCGGATGAAGGATTTGATATGGCCGAGGCCGGCGGCCGCCTGCGCGGCCGTCGACAGGCTGATCGGGGCGCCCATTTCCATGGAGATCGCCTTGGCCATTTCGTCGCTGCGGCTGGCATAGACGTCGGCGAGTTTTTCCAGGAGCGCAAGGCGTTCCTCCTTGCTCGTGAAGCCCCAGGTCTCAAAGGCCCGTTTTGCGGCCGCAACCGCCTTGTCCACGTCGGCCTCGCTGCCGAGCGAGATCGTGGCACAGGCTTCTTCGTTCGCCGGATTGATAACGTCGAACGGGTTGGCGGAGACCGGCGGCGTCCAGGCGCCGTCGATGTAGAAGTGGGTGGTCTCGGGCACGGGTGTCTCCCTGACATGTCTTGTAAAAGGGGTGCGGGGGTGGCGGCAGCCGGAACGCGGCGGCGCGGCTACCGGTTGGGCAGCATAGGATCGGAAATCGATCTGGAAAGCAAGCGGCGTCCGGCCCTGGTGGTGGCACTCAGGCCGGATGGTCCCGCAGCCAGGCCATGACATCGTCGGTGCTGCGATCCGGCGGGAACACCGGATAGAAGACATGCTCGATCCGGCCATCCCGAATGATCAGGGTGAGCCGTTTCATCAGCATCATGCCGCTCGTTTCAAACAGCGGAAGATCGAGCGCTTTCGACAGGGCGAGGTCGGCATCCGACAGGAGCGGGAAGGGCAGATGCAGGCGCTCGGCGGCTTCGCGTTGATACGCCGTGTCCTGGGTGGACAGGCCGAACAGGCGGTCGGCGCCAAGCGCCGCAAGGTCTGCGGCGTGGTCTCGGAAGGCACACGATTGCGGCGTGCAGCCCCGAGCGCCCGGAATCATGTCCCAGCCGTCCGGCAGTGCCTGGTCCGGACGCCCGGTTCTCGGATAGGCATAGACGATTGTCCGGCCGGTAAGCGCAGACAGATCGACCCGGGATCCGTCGGTCGCGCCAAGCAGGATTGCCGGCAGCGTCTTGCCGGTCAGGTGCCGCGCGGCACCGTCATCCTCCGGGGCGGGCAGCGTCGACCAGTCGACGTCGGTGAGGTTCTGCATCGTTTCTCTCCCTGCATGTGCCGCGCTCGTAATGGCGTACGGACCTCCGTCGGGCGGGGTCACGTCCGCAATCACCGGCACATGATCGCTCAGGCCGGAGCCGCACCACGTGTCATAATCGCCGATCGTGAGCGATGTCACCCCGTCGATCCACGCCTTGGGAAGAAAAATATAGTCGATGTGATAGGTCGGGCCCGTCCGCGTGCGGTCGCGCCAATAGAGTGTCGGTTCGGTTTCCGCTCCTTGGGCCTCGCCGCGCAACGCGTGATAGGCGCTCGTCAGGCCGTACTTGTCGAGCGTGGCGACTGCCGGCGCGTGGTTGATGCGCCATCCCGGCCGGTCCCAGAAGATGTTGTTGTTGAGGTCGCCAGCGACAATCGCCGGTCCGTTTTCGAACAACCAGCGATACTTGGTCAGCGCCCGCCGCATCGGCCCCAACTGATGTTTGCGCGTCAGGCCGGCGCTGGCGTTCTGCGCCCAGACGGCCAGAAGTGAAAACGGATGCGGCCCTGAAATGCCGACCGGCGCGATGTGGCGCAGATAGGGCAAGTACGGCTCCAGCAGATCGGCGCGGTAGCCGTTGAACGTGAAGATGCCGAGGCCCTTGTTGCGGTTGCTGCCGATCCAGACCGGATCACCCGACAGCTCCGGCAGGTCGCCCCGCGCGGCCAGCACATCCGGCGCCGCGCACTCGCTGATTATCGCGATGTCCGGTTCCGCATCGAGCAAGGCACCGAACTTGCGATGCAGTGCCATGTTGCAGTTCCAGGCGATGATCCGCATGGCGCGACGCGCCGATCAGGTTCGGCTGGCGAGTAATCTCAGGCCGGCAACGGCAAAAAACGTACCGAGCACGGTCTGCACGATGCGTCGGGTGCCCTTGTAGAACCGCACCATCGGCGGGGTCGAAAAGGCGAGCGCATAAAGGCAGTGGATGACGATTGACAGGAAGGTCGTCAGGCCGACCAGCAGCACTCCGACCCAGACCGGCGCATCCGCCTGCAGGCCGAGCGACAGGATGGCGATCCAGGCAAGCGCGGCCTTCGGATTGGTCAATTGCACGATCAGGCCGCGCCGGAACGCGGCGGTCCGGGACAGGCCGGGCCCACCCGATCGGGTAAGGGCTGGGTCCTGCGCCGAGGCGGCAGACCGAAAGGCTTTATAGGCCAGCCACAGGAGATAGCAGCCGCCGGCGATCTTGATCGCCGTGAGTGCAAAGGCAAACGAGGCGATGAGGGCCGACAGGCCAAGCATGGTCAATGTCGCCCAGACGAAGGACCCGGTGGCGATGCCGAGCGCCAGGGCAAGACCCGCGGGCCGGCCGATCGCCATGGACGTGCCGAGAATGGCCAGCACATTCGGACCGGGACTGAGGATCGAAAGGAGGAAGGCCGACACCGCCACGGCGAGGCCGGGCAGATAGGGAGCGAGCAAATCCATTATGACACCGTCGGGAGGCGTTGCGCCGAGCCGACACTATGAGGCCGGTCTGGTTCGTTCCTGTCAGCAGTGCGCCTTGGGTTGCTACCAGTGACCCTTCCAGCAGTTCCAGGCAAACAGCAGATCTGCAAAACGGTCGTAGACGAAGCGGGCCAGCGGTCGGATGACGGGGGCGCCGACAAGAGCGGCCAGCCACGTGTCGCCCGGTGTCCGGCGCCAGATCTCAACGGCACAATCGGCCCCGACATACAGCCGGTCGTTCGCGTCGACTGCGTGCAGCCGCCGTCGGACATCGTCGAGCGAAGCACCGAAGGGGCCAAGCGCATCCGGCTCCAGGTTGATGTCGCGAAAGCTGATGACGCCGCTGCGTGCGGCGGCGACGAGGCGCCGATTTTGCCAGGAAATCCCGGCATTGCAGACCGGGCAGCGGGTATTGTACCAGACGGTGAGAGGCGGCGGCGTCACAAGCGGCGTTCCGATAGGGACATGGCCTCTTTTAACATGATTGGCGGGACCGTGAGCGGACAGGACACCGCAGCGAAAGCCCCCATGCTAAACCGATAACCGGAAAAACCGCCAACCGTCCTGTTCCAATGTTGCGACGCCCGTTATGATCGGCCCGGCGTTTCATCATCGGGAGATCGGCCATTGCCGGCAAAAACGCGTGCACCCGTCGTGAGATGGGGCCTGACGGCTCTGCTCGGCATAGCCTTGGCGGGCGGTCTGACCGGTCCCGCCGGTGCAACCTGTGAAGACGTGCGCGACGGGTTCGAAAGCGGCCGGCTCGATCCGGCCAACTGGCTCGACAAGCAACTCTACAACAATCAGCTCGACGTTGTGCCGGTGGACGACACGGAAAACCGGGCGGCCCGCCTCTTCGTCGAACCCGGCGACCGCGCCTGCGGCGGCTCCTGCCAGCGCAACGAAATCCGCATCGCCAACCGCAAGCGCTGCCTGTTCGGCGACGATGTCTGGTATCGGTTCCGGTTCCGGATTGACGGAACGATTCCCAGTCCCGGCAGCGTGCGCTGGGTGATCGGCCAGTGGAAACAGGAATCCGGCGGATCGCCGTTTCTGGCCCAGCGGTTCGACAACGGCGTCTTTCACATTACCGTCCAGCACAATCGCAACCGTGTGCTCGTGACAAAGGCTAAAGGCAATCCGAATGCGCGCGGCGAAGGGCAGCCTGACCAGATCGGCTTCATGGACCATACGCAGCGCATCCGGCTTGCCGCGCTAGGCGGCCACGACACCGGTCCCGTCAATCCGCGCATCGACCGCGGCCCGTTCGAAGTCTTTCTGTTCCGCGACACGACAACGGGGACCGACGGAACCGACATCCGCGTGGAACTGGGGGCCGATCCCGTCCTGCCGGACCCGCAGGAGGACTGGGTGGAGATGACCTATCGGGTGCGCGGCGGCCGCGATGGCGCCGGTCTCATCGAGATCTGGGCGAACGGCGTGTTCAAGGCGCGGGTAACAGGCACGATCGGCAATCACGACAGCGTCGGCCCGACCCAATACTTCAAGTTCGGCCATTACCGCGACATTCACCCGACCTTCGGCGCGGCGTCTTATTACTTCGACGACTTTGTGCGCAGCCGCGACCGTGCGGCGGTGTTCGGCCCCGCTTCCGAGTGATCGGGTCGATCCGGCCACGAAATCACCGCGATCCCGCCCGCCGCGGGCCAAAATGCTCGGTTACGACGAGAGTGTAACCTCAAGGTTACATTTGTTTCGACCCGGGAGGCCCGCTGTGAAGCCGTTCGACCGCGACGCGCTGCGTCAGACCTATCGACGGAGCGTGTTCCGCCAGACCATCCTTTTCGTGCCCTTTGTCCTGGGCCTAATCCTCGCAAATCAGCCGGGATTCGATGAAGCGCTGCGCATAACCGCCCTCGTCGGCGCGCTGGCCTTTGGCCTGATGTCCGCCTTTGCCGGCTTTCCGGCGTTGCGCATCATGATCTGGGAAACGCGCCGGCATCCGGAGTTTGCGGATGAGCTATGGCGCACGAACGTGCGTCGAGCCTGTTCGATGTCCTGGCTTGTCGTCTTTTTCGCCGCAATCGCCATCGCCTTGGTAACCGTCCCCGGTTGGATGCCGGTTTCCGGCACAACCGCTTCGGTGCTGATTTCCGTCCTGATGATCGTCAGTTTTCAAGGCGCGCTTGTCTGGTACGAGCGCGCCTGAAAGCATGCGCCTGCAAAACCGGATCAAGGTCGCCCGGCGGGCAATCGGCCTGACACAATCCCGTCTGGCCGAGGACGTTGCCGTGTCACGCAAGACGATCAACACGATTGAAAACGGTGTCTTCGTTCCGTCGACGGTCTTGGCTTTGAAAATCGCGGCACGCCTCGGCGTGTCGGTCGAAGAGCTGTTTTGGCTCGCCGAAGAGGCGCCGGATCATTCTGCCCAGTGACACTCGCCAGGATCTGGACGGAATCGGTCTTCCTGAACACATGCTGTTGGCAGACAAAGACGCTTTTTACTCATGTGGATCTTGGTTGCCGTAGGTGCCGGAAGTTTCAAATCGAACAGACTGTGCAAGTGCGCAAATCAGCTTCCGGTATTGATAGTGTTTGCATCCATATTCATATGTAAAAAATCTACCATTCAAAAACGTTTCACTTCTTGGGTCATTAAACGGATTGGTTCAGTAGTATGGGCGATGCCAGCGTACAGAAATCGAAAGAAATCACGGATTATCTCGAACAGCATCTCGGGCAGCAGATCGGCAATGGAGAATGCTATACCACGGTCGACGAGGCACTGAAGAATGCCGGGCTGAAATCGGCGCCGGATTTCGGCAAGATCACGCCGACGGCGGACTACGTCTGGGGCCGCAAGGTGGAGGCAAAAGAGGTGCGCGCCGGCGATGCCATTCAATTCAGCAGCTACCGCGTCACGATCGTCACCGTCACACGCGAGGACGAGCCCGACGGGTCATGGTCGGAAAATACACAAACGGAGACCTACGAGCGCCCGCATCACAGCGCGGTCGTGCAGACGCTTCCTTCCGAAACTGGGCCGATGACGGTCTACGAGTCCAATGTCAACGGCAGCCGCGATGTTCAGAGCAACCAGCTCTACATGCAATCCGTCCCGAAAACCAAAACGACGACGGGCGGAGACGGGGAAACGAAAGTGACGGTCACGCGCACCGTGACAGTCACCGGAAAAATCAAGTTCTACCGACCGCAGACACCCTAATGTCTTTACTCTACGCACTTGCCTATCCGGTTCTGAAAGACCGGGACCGCGCTTTCATCGACGCGTATCGCGACCGGCATGATGTCCCCTATCGCGATGTGGTCGCGCCGCACTTTACTTTGGTCTTCGGCTGCGACGCGGTGAGTGAAACGGACTTTTGCGCTCACGCCGGCGACATTGCCGGCCAATTGCAGCCGGTCACGTTCATTTGCCGCTATGCCATGCTGGGCGTCGACCACCAATCGCCGACCGGCCACGTCTTTCTGGTGCCGGACGAAGGCTACGGCGCCCTGTCCCTGCAGCATGACCGGCTCTACACCGGCATACTCCGTTCGCATCTGCGCCTCGACATACCCTTCACCCCGCACATTACAATCGGCACGGTGGAGGATCTTTCGGCCGCCAAGCGTCTCTGCGAGGCGTTGAACCGGGACGGAGTGGAAATCGCCGGACGTATCGAGGCGTTGACCGTTGGCGCGTTGATCGACGGCCGGATCAAGGATGTGGCGCGGTTTCCGCTCGGCCGGCAGCAGGTGCCATAACCGGATCGGAGCCTGGCGCGTACCGGCGGACACACTGGGCCGGACCACCCTCAGGAAAACTCGATCTCCTCGATTGAGTACCGTGCGCCGTGTTGCTTGATCGCGTTCCAGAGATCGCGCGGCGACGTCGTGTGCGCATCCCGCAGGGAGCCCTTGACGATGATGTTGCCGGCGACCGCGTGGGCAAAGCTGATCAGGCCGGAACAGGTCAGGTTGGGGAAGCGTTTGATCAGCGCCGAGGCCTCGCCGTAGACCGTGGCGGGCAGGGCGGTGACGTCACGGATATCCTGCGGATTGATGCCGAGCGCTTCAGCTGCACGGCTCGACCCGGGAATGGTCTCCACGACACCGATGCCGAACGACGCTGCGAGGCTGCCGCCGGCGTGCAAGAGCGCGCCCAACCGGTCGTACCCGTCCGATCCCGCTTTTTTCTTGTCGCGATAGAATTCCAGCGCAATTTCCCGGATCCGGTTACGCTGCTCCCAGGACAGACCCTTGCAATGCACGAATGCTGCGCTGTGCGTCGCCCCGTGCTTCGCCGTCGGGCTGAAGATATGGGACAAGGTTTCCAGCCTGAGTGGGACTTCCAGGCCGTACAACCCGCCATTGCTCTTGCGACCCATGTAGAGAATGCCGTGTCCGAACGGCATGCTGGACGTGACCCGAATTGCGGCGTTGATCAGGGTGGGGTTGTTGGCGATGATAAAATCGCCCGGCGACAGCCTACGGAGCGCCGCGTCCAGGAGAGCCATATGGGATTTCGGATTGTAGCTCACGTCAGCCCCTTTGGATCCGAGTGCTATGTCCGGCGTCTACCAACGCCGACGACGAAACCTAAGGCTCCCGGCTTTCCGGGTGCTTAAGCAGCCGGAAACCGTCGTTAGACCGTGCCGGTACGCTTCCCGATATAACGCCGGACGAACACCATCCGCATGCCCTCGATTGGTTATCACCCCGGTTTCCTTCGCCAGCCGGGATGGCCTTCTATCCGGTCCGAAGGGCGCTGCGAACACGCCCCATCGCGGTCGGCACCCGACAAACCTTGAATCGGTATTTGCGATACGATTTAAAGAAGGGCAACGCTTAACCCGGCGACGAGAGCCAACCGGGCGAATGGCGGTCAGTGTGCGATCACGCGGGTCTGCCGGCTCAAGGGGCTGCTCGGTCGGGCAGAGGCCGCCCTCATCGAAGAGTTGAACGGTGCCACGCTTGCGGATTGTGCTTTGCCGCCGGTCACCCGACCGGCAGGCGTTAAATGACGGCTTCGTTCGATTCCGCAATAGACCCGGCAACGCCGCCCGCAACATCGGCCCACAAGCGGCGCGCCTGGGCTGTCATGACCCGCGCGAGGCCTGGCCATTCGGGCCGCGACTTGCATGCAGGAGCCGGGACTGTGTCGATCCA
>JANQQB010000455.1 GCA_028285165.1 Rhodobiaceae bacterium | reverse complement strand
CCTTTGGGCGTCGTTGCGTTGTTTGCCCGATGTCCCGCATCGCGCTGCACAACGCGCCTAGCCAAAGGAAAAATCTTCCCCATCAAAGGGGTCAGGATTCCTGCTCAGAGGTACTAGTACCTGCGCGGCCGGCAGGGCGAATTCAACCGCATGCGCACCGGATACGTCCAAATCAATCGGAAGGTGACATCGTGACCCGCTTGATGCGTTCGTTTGTCTTCGGCATGGCGTTCCTGGCTTGCCTCGAAATGGCGCTCGGTCCGGCGTTGGCGCAGCGTCGATCGGTCCCGATCGTGCGCGACGCGGAGACCGAGGCCTTGTTGCGCGATTACGCTGCCCCCATCCTGAAGGCGGCGGGGCTCGGCGCCCAGAACATCAACGTAGTGCTCGTCGCCGATACCAGTTTCAACGCCTTCGTCGTCGACGGACGGCGCATCTTTATGAACATCGGCGTTTTGATGCAGGCGAAGACACCGAACGAGGTGATCGGCGTTCTGGCCCACGAAGCGGCCCATATTGCCGGTGGGCACCTTGCCCGGTTGCGTGACGCCCTGGCCAAGGCCCAGACGATCGCCATCCTGGCCACATTGTTGGGCGCGGCGGCGACCGGTGCCGGCGTGGCGGCCGGGTCGGGCGATGCCGCGCGCGGTGGTATCGGTGTTGCCCAGGGTGGCGCACAGGCGGCACAGCGCACCTTGCTTGCCTACCAGCGCGGCGAAGAAGCCGCAGCCGACCGGGCGGCTATCACCTACCTAGAGAAGACCGGCCAGTCCGGCATGGGCATGCTGGAGACATTCCGGCAGTTCCAGGATCAGCAATTGTTTTCCGCCCGATTTGCCGACCCCTACGCGATCAGCCATCCGCTGGCCCGCGATCGGTTTTCGCAACTGGAGCGTCTGGTCAACAACAGCAAGTACCGGGATCGCAAGGATCCGCCGGCGCTGCAGGCCCGCCATGACCTGATGCGCGCCAAGGTCATCGGCTTCACCCAGCACCCGCGCTCGGTCGCCCGTCGCTACCCGAAATCGGACAAAAGCCTGGCCGCCCGCTATGCCCGCGCGATCGCCCAGTACAGGAATCAGCAATTGCGCAAGGCCCTGCGCAACATCGATCGCCTGATCAAGGAACAACCCAGAAATCCGTATTTCTGGGAATTGAAAGGCCAGGCGCTGATCGAAAACGGCCGCCCGAAACAGGCGATCGAGCCGTACAGGAAAGCCGTGTCCCTGGCGCCGAATGAAGGCCTGTTGCGCATTGCGCTCGGATATGCCCTCGTTGGCTCGGACGACCCGCGCTACCTGCCCGAAGGCATCCAGCAATTGGAAAGAGCGTTGACGCGGGAGAAGAATTCCGGGCTCGGCTATCGGCAATTGGCCATTGCCTATGGTCGCCAGGGCAATGTCGCGCGCGCCGATCTGGCCACCGCGCGCGGTTTGTTCGTGAGCGGCGAGTTCAAGAACGCGCAACGCTATGCGGCGCGGGCTCAAAAAAAGTTGAACCGCGGCTCGCCGGAATGGCTTCAGGCTGATGATATCGTGACGTACAAACCTCCGAAAACCCCGCGAACCCGGCGGTAAACGAAACGCTAAGGCGGTCCGGCTAATGGTTGAGGGTCCGGACATCCACCGGCAAGGAGAAACCCGCCATGACTGTCACTTTCCCTCTGCGATCCGTCGGGCGGCTGCTTGTCGCGAGCCTCATGGCCGTATCGGTATTGGTCCTTCCTGCCCAGGCGGAGGATCTGGACAAGGCGGCAATCGAAAAGATTGTCCGCGAATACCTGCTGACCAATCCGGAAATCATCCAGGAAGCCATGATCGCGCTGGAACAGAAACGGCGCGATCAGGAAGCGATCGCCCGCGCCCGGACCATCGAGGATCAGGGCGATATTCTCTTCAACTCCGTGCATCAGGCCGAGCTCGGCAATCCTGAGGGCGACGTCACGCTGGTCGAATTCTTCGACTACAATTGCGGGTTCTGCAAACGGGCCATGCCGGACCTGATCAAGCTGATCGAAGAGGATGAAAACCTGCGCGTTGTGATCAAGGAATTCCCGGTGCTCGGCCAGGGTTCGGTCGAAGCCGCCCAGGTCTCCGTTGCGGTCAACGCGCTGGATCCTGAGCGTTATCTCGACTTTCACGCCTCGCTCCTCTCGCATCGCGGCCAGATCAATCGCACCATTGCGCTGCAGGTTGCAGAAGCCGTCGGCTTCGACCGCGGGGAAGTCGAAGCCCAGGTCGAGAAGGGCAAGGCCAACGCGACGATCGAGGAAGTCTACGCGCTGGCCAACAACCTTGGCCTCACCGGTACGCCCTCCTATGTGGTCGGAAACGAAGTCGTTATGGGTGCGGTCGGCTATGAGACGCTGCGCGAGAAAGTGCAGGCCTACCGACAATGCGGCGCGACCGTCTGCTAAGGCACGGGCGGTCCACCACCTCTCGCACGCCCGTCGCGCACAGGCGTACAAACATCAGCTTTGATTTCCCGCATTTTGCTTCTATAACCCGGGCTTTCATGCAATCGGCGGCAGGCAAGCGCTGGTCAACCGGCCGGCGATGCCAAGGCAAACCGCGTATCTCGCAAGTCTGCGGGTCACTCTACGGCAATGACAAAAACAATCTTCGTTCTGAACGGCCCCAATCTCAATCTGCTCGGCACGCGCGAACCCGACCAGTACGGCAAGACCACGCTCGCAGACATCGAAACGATGGCCCGCGAAACGGCGCGGGAACTGGGCTATGCGGTGGAGTTCCGCCAGAGCAATCATGAAGGCGTACTGGTGGACTGGATCCAGGAGGCCGGCACGACGGCAGCCGGGCTCGTCATCAACCCGGCCGCCTATACCCATACCTCTGTCGCGCTGCACGATGCGATCCGGGCTCTTGCCATTCCGGCCGTCGAGATCCATTTGTCGAACGTGCACGCGCGAGAGGCCTTTCGCGCGCATTCCTATGTGTCTCCGGTCGCGGACGGGGTGATCTGCGGCTTCGGCGCACATTCCTACACACTGGGGATCAGAGCGCTCGTCTCGAAACTTTGATCCGGCGTCTTGGGGATCGACCGGATCCTTGGCGCTGTTGAGAAACCTGCGCTGACTGCCTGGATCCGCGGAAAACTGCCTCGCTTGTGGCGGCCAATGAACTAGAGTCGCCTCTGTATCGAATCACGGAACTGCAAATGACCCAAAAGAAATCGCCGATCGACCAGGAGCTCATCCGGCAACTCGCGATGTTGCTGAATGAAACCGATCTCTCGGAAATCGAGGTGGAGCGTGATGATTTCCGGGTCCGGGTGGCGCGCCAGGTTTCGATGAACGCGGTCGCACCGTTGGCCCCGCCGCTTCCCCAGCCCCAGGTCATGCCGGCAAGTTCGCCCGCCGACGACCTGCCGGCCCAGACCGCCGAACCCGCGGCGTCCGGGTCCTCGTCCGGTCAACCGGTCCCTTCCCCGATGGTCGGCACGGCCTACCTGGCCCCCAAACCCGGCGACCCGCCCTTCATCAAGGTCGGCGATACGGTGCGTGAAGGTCAGACCCTGATGATCATCGAGGCAATGAAACATATGAATCAGATCCCCTCGCCGCGTTCCGGCACCGTGCTGGAAGTGCTGGTCGAGGACGGCGTACCGGTCGAATACGGAGAAACGCTCGTCATTCTTGGCCAGAGCTGAGGACGCGGCGGCATGTTTTCCAAGATCCTGATTGCCAATCGCGGCGAAATCGCCCTGCGCATCATGCGCGCCTGCAAGGAACTGGGCATCTCCACGGTGGCGATCCATTCGACGGCCGATTCCGACGCCATGCATGTCAAGCTCGCCGACGAAAGCGTGTGTGTGGGCCCTCCGGCGGCTGCTGAAAGCTATCTCAACATTCCGCAGATACTTGCGGCGTGCGAAATCACCGGCGCCGATGCGGTGCATCCGGGATATGGTTTTCTGTCGGAAAATGCCCGGTTCGCCGAAATCCTGCAGGCGCATGGCGTGGCCTTCATCGGCCCGACCGCAGAACATATCTCGGTCATGGGCGACAAGATCGAAGCCAAGAAAACCGCCGAGCGACTGGGGATCCCGGTGGTTCCCGGCTCGGACGGGGCCGTGCTGAACGACAATGACGGCCGACGCATTGCACGTGAGATCGGCTATCCGGTGCTCGTCAAGGCGGCCGCCGGCGGCGGCGGCCGCGGTATGAAGGTCGCCCGGTCCGCCGATGAGATCGACGATGCCCTGGCAACCGCCAGGGCCGAGGCGCTTGCAGCCTTCGGCAACGACGCGTTGTACATCGAGAAATACCTCGGCGAGCCGCGCCACATCGAAGTTCAGGTCCTCGGCGACGGAAAGGGCGGCGCGATCCACCTCGGTGAACGGGACTGCTCGCTGCAGCGCCGACATCAGAAAATCTGGGAAGAAGCCCCCTCGCCGGCGCTCAACGCCCAGCAGCGCGCCCGCATCGGCGACGTTGTCGTGAAGGCCATGCAGGGCCTGGGTTATGCCGGCGCCGGCACGGTCGAATTTCTTTATGAAAACGGTGAATTCTACTTTATCGAGATGAACACGCGGCTGCAGGTCGAGCACCCGGTAACCGAAATGGTGACCGGCATCGATCTGGTCAACGAGCAGATCCGCATCGCGTCCGGTTCTCCCCTCACTTTTGCCCAGGAAGACATCACCCTCGAAGGCTGTGCGATCGAGTGTCGGATCAATGCCGAGAACCCGCGCACCTTCATGCCGTCGCCTGGAAAGATTTCTTATTATCACCCACCTGGCGGCCTTGGCGTTCGCGTGGATTCAGGCGTCTATCAGGGCTATGTGATCCCGCCCTATTACGACAGTCTGATCGGAAAGCTCATCGTGCACGGGCGGTCGCGGGTCGAGACGATGATGCGTCTGCGGCGATGTCTCGACGAATTTGTCGTCGATGGCATCCAAACGACGATTCCACTCTTTCGAGAGCTGGTCGACAATCAGGATATTGCCAACGGCATGTATTCGATCCGCTGGCTGGAAGACTTTCTCGCCACCGCTTGACAGGCGCCGGAACGGGATTCATGGTCGAGGCTCCCAAGACGCGACGACCGCTCCTTCATGACCACGCCATCCGACATTGTCCTTGAGATCACGCCACACGTGGTTTTGAAGGCGTATGCGTGCGGCATCTTTCCAATGGCGGAATCGGCCGACGATCCGGGCCTGTACTGGATCGAACCGGAAACCCGCGGCGTCATCCCTCTGAACGATTTCCATGTTCCGAAACGTCTGGCCCGGGTGATCCGCAGCGACCGGTTCGACGTGCGGGTCGACCAGGATTTCGACGCGGTCATCGAAAGCTGCGCGCGGCCGGCCAGAGGCCGGCAGAAAACCTGGATCAACGGCCGGATCCGACGGCTCTACGGCGAATTGCACAAGCTCGGTTTCTGCCACACGGTCGAATGCCGGCGGGACGGCGAACTTGTCGGCGGCCTCTACGGCGTACGGCTGGGCGGCGCGTTTTTCGGCGAGAGCATGTTCTCTTTCGAGACCGACGCCTCGAAAGTGGCGCTGGCGCATTTGGTCGCCCGTCTGAAGGCCGGGCGTTTCCAGCTTCTCGACACGCAATTCGTCACCGATCACCTGCGCCGCTTCGGCGCCCGCGAGATCCCGCGCAACGAATACCAGGTCGCGCTTGAGGAAGCGTTGGCGCTGAACGGCGATTTCAATCGCCTGCCGGCAAAGCTGACCGGACGCGATGTGCTGGACTGCCTCGGATAGCAACGCTCACCGAAGGCCGGGCCGACATCGGCAGGCGCGAAGTTCCACAGGACATGTCCGGCTATTGTGAATCCGTCTGCCGCTCCGACGGCGGCGGCACGTCGGATTCAAGTTTGCAGTCCTCCAACCAGACGTCATAGACCGGATGCTCGATCGCATTGAGCCCCGGACTGGCGGCATACATCCATCCGGAGAAGATCTTCCGAACCTCTTTGGACAGGGTCACTTCCTGGACTTCGACGAAGGCTGTCGTCTTCTGGACTTCGGTTTCCGGACGCGTATAGCAGACCCGCGGCGTCACCTGCAGAGCGCCGAACTGCACCGTCTCGTCGATATAGACATCGAACTTCACAATGCGTGCGGTGATCTTGTCGAGGCCGGTAAAGACGGCCACCGGATTGGTGATGCGCTCTTCCTGCGCGACGGCCGGAGACACCGCCATCAGGCCTGAGACGAATGCAAGTGCCAGAAGGCGCAGGGCCGGTCCCGATCGGGTCCGATTGTTCAGCCGCATGATCGTCAAAAGCCGAAATCCGAGGTGGTTGGAGGAAGAGTGTCTATTTGTTTTTTGATTCGGGCAATTACAAGTACGAAATTGCGGCAATGAATATTATTGCGACCGGTGTGCCGCAAACCGCAGCCGAACATAATCGGCGATCCAGGTCCCGTCCGGCAATTTGAGACTGGTTTCGATCGCATCGACAACGTCGTCGATCACCGTCTCGCGCCGATCGCCGAACTGGTCGAAAAACGGCTGGCAAAAGACGCCGAGCCAGCCGCGGATGCCGGTCGGCAGAGGCGTCGGCCGGGCGAAATGGTTCATGCGATCAACGACAAACCCGGCGTCCTCCAGGAGCGCCGCATAGGCATCCGGCGTCGGAAAAAACCAGGGAAAGATAAGCCCAGGATCGCCGTCATACCGTCTGGCGACGGCACGCATCGCCGTAACAATGGCCGCGACATTGCCGTGACCGCCGAACTCGCCAACGAACCGCCCACCCGGCTTCAGCGCCCGCGCCACGCCGCTAAGAACCGCCTTCGGGTCGGTCATCCAATGCAGGGCAGCGTTGGAAAAGACGGCGTCGAATTCACTTTCGAACGGCAGATCATGGCCGTCATGAAGCCGCGCATCGATACCGCGATCGCGCGCCGCGCGGACGAAATCAGGCGCACCGTCGACCCCGACGAGCGTTGCGCCGCTCTCGACGAGTTGCACAGTGAGCGCACCGTCGCCGCAGCCCAGGTCAAGAATCCGCTCTCCCGGTTGTGCACCAAGCCAGTCGAGCACGGCTTCGCCGTACACGGAAACAAACCGCACATTGTCGTCGTAGGATTGTGCTTTCCAGGTCTGGCCGCCTTGCGACACCGCGTCTTGGTCGGTCATGGAGAAGCCCGCGCCTCAGCCTCCCGGCGTCCAGGCGTCGTAATCGCCGGTCGCGGACGGGCGGGATTCAGGGGTGAGGATGGACCCTTTCGGGCGATAGGCCCCGGCACTGCCGGTTCGGTTGGACTGGTGCGGCAGGTGCCAGTCGGCTGCTTCGTAGGTCTCCTCGCTCGGCGGTGTATCGACCCGGTGATGCATCCAACCGTGCCAGCCCGGCGGAATCGCCGAGGCATCGGCCTCACCGTTATAGATGACCCAGCGTTTGTCGCCGTCCCGCTCGCGATAATAGGTGTTGCCGGCCGAATCGGTGCCGACATAGACGCCTTTGCGCCACGTGAAGAAACGCGTGCCCATCGTCTGGCCGTTCCACCACGTAAAGATCTCGTCCAAAAGCGCCATGTGTGCCATCCTTGAAAGACGGCGCGACTATGCCTTGCCGGATCGGCCCTGTCCAGCGCTTCGCGCCGGGTCTGGCAGGCGGCTTCAGGCCGCCCTCACCCCACACGCTTGCGAATGTTGGATCGATCGGAATGGCTGCGGATCCGGGCAAAACCTCCGAGCCGCGCCGGCGGTTTCTGGTCTGGCGTCTCGGCGTCCTCTTTCGGTTCGGCAGCCGGTTGTTCCTCCGGTGCGGCACCGCCGTCGCCGGCGGTTTCGGCATCCTTCGACGACGCGGGTACGGGGATGAGCGCCTCGATATCCGTGAACACCAGATCTTCGGAATTCTCCTGCGGCTCGTCTTCGGGATCCGGCTCGACAGACTTGAAGACCGCGTCGACTTCGTCCTGGATCTGGGTAACCTGCCGGGTCATCAGATCGTGGTATTCGCGGGCCTGGTTCAGCGTCTCGAACCGTTCCTGGTGCTGATCCAGGATCGCTTCCACGCCCCGAATCACGCAATGACCCGTCTCGTCATATTCAAACGGCCGGCTGTCACGCGAAATCCATTCCAGTCTCTTTTGCAGGACACTCGGCGAGATTGGCTTGACCAGGACGCATTGCGCCCCGCCGCGATAGGCCTTTTCCACGACCGATCGTGTTCCGTGCGCCGTGATCATGATCACCGGCACATAACACAGCGGCGCCATGTTGCGGTTCCGGATGGAGCGCAACAATTGATAGCCGTTCATCGGGCTCATGCGATAGTCGGTGATGATCATGTTCGGCGGTTCGGCCAGCATGGATTGCAGCGCCTCTTCCGCCGAATCGAACATGCGGATGCGCGCCACCGAGCAGGCAAACAGGATAGACCGCAGGATCGTCTGCATCGGACGGGAATCGTCGACGACCACAATGTCGAGCAATTCCGTCGGCAGTCCGAATGATGCGTGCGTTTTCATTCCCGTCCGTGCCCCCGTCATCCTGCCGGGCTCGGAACGCGCCTTTCCACCGCGGAACGCGTCCGATCTGCCGCTGGCAAGACCATCTGTGTCGATGCGCGTTACAATGCCACGATCGGCTTAAATTGCGGTCAAACCCGTAGGACGCGTTTGAATCGAAATTGAAGGATCGCGTTAACGGTTCGGGCTCCGGGCGGGTTGGAAACACCGTTGGGTCACGCGATTCGGCTGACGATTCTCTGGAGCGACCGATTCGGTCGCGCAAGAGCGGAAAGTCTTGTCCCCATTTTTCACCGGATTTCCGCAGCCTCGTGTGCGCGACCGTCGTTTGCCTTGACGCCTTTCGCGGAGTCGGACTAGCTTTTGGTCCTCGGCAGCGACGATCCTGTCCGGTCGTCCCGGCCCGAACAGTTCAGTCAAAAAAAATATGGTTCCGGACCTCAGCCAGCATGGTTTTGCGGGCCTGGTTTTGCATGGCCGAATTTTGGGGATTTCCGGCAGAAAATTTAGCATAAATTTTCTCGTTCATAAGCGCCGGTAACCCTATATTTAGTATTTGGCAGTTGCTATGGACCCAACATACGGAAAAAACGACTCTGTCGAGGCGTCGACGGAAATCGGGGTCAAATGTTGTCACACGGGCGGCGAAAGGCCGGCTCGGCAGGAAATTTCGGGGATTACGGGATGAAGATAGAACGGCACTACACAAAGCAGGGTCAGTCGCCCTATGCGGACATCGAATTCCGCTCGGCGACGAGTGAGATCCGCAATCCGGACGGTTCGGTCGTGTTCCGTCTTGAGGACATCCAGATCCCTGCTTCGTGGTCCCAGGTTGCCGGCGACATCATTGCCCAGAAATACTTCCGCAAGGCGGGTGTTCCGGCCCATCTGAAACGCGTGGAAGAGAACACCGTCCCGTCGTGGCTGTGGCGCGGCGAAGCGGATCAGGACGCTCTTGAAAGCCTGCCCGAGGACGATCGGTTCGGTCCGGAACGCGATTCGCGCCAGGTTTTCGACCGCCTGGCCGGGACCTGGACCTATTGGGGCTGGAAGGGCGGTTATTTCGACGCCGAAGAAGATGCCCATGCGTTCTTCGACGAACTGCGCTTCATGCTCGCCACCCAGAAGGTGGCCCCGAACTCCCCGCAATGGTTCAACACCGGCTTGCACTGGGCCTACGGCATCGACGGTCCGAGCCAGGGCCATTTTTATGTCGACCCGCAGACCGGCGAGCTGACCCGCTCGGCCACGGCCTACGAACACCCGCAACCGCATGCCTGCTTCATCCAGTCCGTCGAGGACGACCTCGTCAATGAAAGCGGCATCATGGATCTGTGGGTGCGCGAAGCGCGCCTGTTCAAATACGGTTCCGGCACGGGATCGAACTTCTCGCGTCTGCGCGGCGAAGGCGAAAAACTGTCCGGCGGCGGCAAGTCCTCCGGCCTGATGTCGTTCCTGAAGATCGGCGACCGCGCGGCCGGCGCCATCAAGTCCGGCGGCACGACCCGCCGCGCTGCCAAGATGGTCGTGGTGGACATCGACCACCCGGACATCGAGGACTACATCAACTGGAAGGTCAAAGAGGAACAGAAGGTCGCGGCCCTCGTCACCGGCTCCAAGATCTGCTCAAGGCATCTGAGCGCGATCATGAAGGCCTGCGTGAACTGTCAGGGATCCGGCGACGATTGTTTCGATCCCCAGAAGAACACGGCCCTGAAACGGGAAGTGCGGGCCGCCAAGAAGGCGTTGGTTCCGGAAAACTACATTCGCCGGGTGATCCAGTTCGCCAAACAGGGCCACACGTCGATCGAGTTCAAGACCTACGACACCGATTGGGATTCGGAAGCCTATCTGACGGTTTCCGGCCAGAATTCGAACAATTCGGTGCGCGTCAACGATGATTTCCTGCGCGCCGTCGAACAGGACAAGGACTGGGTTCTCAAGAACCGCATCACCGACACGGTCGCCAAGACGCTGAAAGCCAAGGATCTGTGGGAACAGGTCGGCCATGCCGCCTGGGCGTCTGCCGATCCGGGCATCCAATACCATACGACGATCAACGACTGGCACACCTGCCCGGCTTCCGGCGAGATCCGCGCCTCGAATCCGTGCTCGGAATACATGTTCCTTGACGACACGGCGTGCAATCTCGCTTCCTTGAACCTGATGCAATATCGCGAAGCGGACGCCCGGTTCGATGTGGCGGCCTTCGAGCACAGCGTGCGCCTGTGGACGATCGTGCTGGAAGTTTCCGTGCTGATGGCACAATTCCCGTCCCGCCAGATCGCTCAATTGTCGTATGAATACCGCACGCTCGGTCTCGGCTACGCCAATATCGGCGGCCTTTTGATGACGTCCGGCATTTCCTACGATTCCGACGAAGGCCGGGCGATCTGCGGTGCCATTACCGCAACCATGACCGGCGTCGCTTATGCCACGTCGGCGGAGATGGCCGGCGAGCTCGGTCCGTTCCCCGGCTACCCGGAAAACGGCGAACACATGTTGCGGGTGATCCGCAACCATCGCCGCGCGGCCTATGGCTACGATACCGGCTATGAGGAATTGAACACAAATCCGGTACCGCTTGACCATGCGTCCTGCCCGGACGATCGCCTGATCGACCGCGCCCGCACGGCCTGGGACCGGGCCCTCATGCTCGGCGAGCAGCACGGCTATCGCAACGCCCAGGCAACCGTGATCGCGCCGACCGGCACGATCGGGCTGGTCATGGATTGCGACACGACCGGCATCGAACCGGACTTCGCCCTTGTGAAGTTCAAGAAACTGGCCGGCGGCGGCTATTTCAAGATCATCAACCGGGCCGTTCCCGAAGCGCTCGCTCGGTTGGGGTATACCGAAGACGAGATCCGCAACATCGAAGCCTATGCCGTCGGTCACGGCACGCTCGACGGCGCGCCCGGCGTCAACCACGAAGCGCTGGCGGACAAGGCATTTGACCCGGACACGCTGAAAACCCTGGAATCCGGCCTCGCCTCCGCCTTCGACATCAAGTTCGCGTTCAACAAATGGTCGCTCGGCGAGGAGTTCTGCCGCACCGTGCTCGGCCTATCGGACGAGGAACTCGACGATCCGTCCTTCGACATGCTGGCCCACCTCGGCTTTTCCAAGAAGGACATCGAGGCCGCCAACATCCATTGCTGCGGCGCCATGACGCTCGAAGGCGCGCCGCATCTGAAAGAAGAGCATCTGCCGATCTTCGACTGCGCCAATCCCTGCGGCCGGCTCGGCAAGCGCTATCTGTCGGTGGCAAGCCACATCCGCATGATGGCGGCCGCCCAGCCGTTCATCTCCGGTGCGATCTCCAAGACGATCAACATGCCGAACGACGCGACCGTCGAGGATTGCAAGAACGCCTACATGCTGTCCTGGAAGCTGGCCCTCAAGGCCAACGCGCTCTATCGCGACGGTTCCAAGCTGTCGCAGCCGCTGAACGCGCAGCTTCTGGCCGACGATGACGACGAGGCCGAGGACCTCGCCGAGCAGATCATCGCCGCCCCGGCACCGGCACGCGCGCAGATCGCCGCGGAACGCATCGTGGAACGCATCATCGAGCGCGAGGTGCGCGCCCAGGAAAAACTGCCCGACCGACGCAAGGGCTATACCCAGAAGGCGACGGTCGGCGGCCACAAGGTCTATCTGCGCACCGGTGAATACGAGGACGGGCGCCTCGGCGAGATCTTCATCGACATGCACAAGGAAGGCGCCGCCTTCCGAGCGATGATGAACAATTTCGCGATCGCGGTGTCGCTCGGCCTGCAATACGGCGTGCCGCTCGAGGAATATGTCGACTCGTTCGTCTTCACCAAGTTCGAGCCGGCCGGCATGGTCCAGGGCAACGAGGCGATCAAGAACGCCACGTCGATCCTCGACTATGTGTTCCGGGAACTGGCCGTGTCCTATCTCGGCCGCCACGACCTCGCCCATGTCACGCCTTCCGATTTCGGCAGCCAGACCGATACCGATGGCGGTCCCGGCAATGACGGGTCGCAGGCCGAGACGATCGTCTCGAAAGGCCTGGTGCGCGGCCGGACCGGCTTCCAGGTCGTCGCCGGCTCACCGGAACCGGCCGGCAAGGCGTCGGATCCCACGACCGCATCGTCGAACGTCTCGGCGATCTCGGCCGGCAGCGCCACCAATACCGCCGGCCTCGTGGCCGCCGCGGCTTTGGCCTTCAAGCGCGACATCGATACCGAGACCGCCGTTCAGACGGTGACCGCGGAAGTGCAGATCGAACAACCCCAACCGAAACAGGCCGACCAGATCGCGCTGGCCCGCATGAAGGGCTATGAAGGCGAGGCCTGCGGCGAGTGTGGCAATTTCACCATGGTGCGCAACGGCACCTGCCTGAAATGCGACACCTGCGGCGCGACGAGCGGGTGTAGCTGAGGAGGCGCAGACGGCCAATGGGCTCCTGGTTCTGGAGCCCGCCAATCGGGTGGCGTCGCAAACCAGACAGCGGCGCGATTCGTTCTGAAAATCGCAAGACCCACCTGGCCGACTTGACCGGGTGGGTCTGTTTTTTGTGCGGCAGGCTTCAATCCTGAGGATTCTCGCTCTTGCTCACACATCACCTCGGCTTCGACCGCCGGTCGTCGCCAGCCACCGCGATCAGGTAAAAACACTTGGGTCGTAGTGGGGGTGCTGCAGATTTGAGGGATTGATCTGCTCAATCTCAGCACGATAGAGCCGCGAACCGCCGAAACTGGTCGATTCATACATGAGGGAATCCCGGTAAGGATTGTGGCCAATATTGACCGCAAACTGTTTCCAGCCATCATAAAAGTGTTGCAGAAGGTGATGCCCGACCTCGTGAGCGAGCGTGCGTCCGACAGCGTTCACGTTCGTTCGGCTGCCGATGGAGCGGTCATCGAGCAGGATCGTGTTTTCTGTCCAGTTTGCAACACCCGCCGGACTCACTCCGGGCTCCTTGGATTTGATTGCACGCACGACGTACACATTGATCATGGGAACTCTGCGAGCGTGCTGTTCTTGCGGATGCTCTCCATTTCGATTGAATTTTGCCAGATGCCTGAATTCATCGGTATCAATGACGCGACCGACACGACGGCCGATGTCCTCAAAACGCAGGACACTGTCCGCCACAAGCTCCAACTTGACATTGCTTTGCGGCTCCAGGATCTGGTTCGCGATGCTAATGGCTTGGCGGAGTTCCGCGCCCGACAGTAGAATTTGAAAATTGCGCTTCTGTTCGACATAGCGAACGATCAGCGGAACGACGCGTCGCGGTTTGACGGAAACATATATCCGTGCATACCGATCCCCCTGCACGATCTCGAGCGCAAAGTCACTGCACGGATAGACGCCACGGATTTTGACCAGATTGTTGGCAATACGTTCGGCCGAAAAGACCTTCTTTCTGCCCCCATTGTAACACGCCCCGCGATAGACCCCCCGGCCCGCAAACGCGACCGGTTGGTCAGAATTCAGGCCGAGGTGGATAACGCGTTCAGACCCTTTCGGAATCATGATCCAGGCGCCGTCGCGCTTCGGCGGCGCGGCGATGATCGACCGATCCAGAACATGCGCCGGGGGCGGATAGGTATCGAAGCCGCCTTTGAAATCGGATGTTCCGAAAACCGGGATCGTTGGCGGTCCGGATGGGGTGACAGGTCGCGGCGGATCGTCCGGATCGGTTGGGCCGAATATCGTCCCCCCATGCCACTTGGTCGCCGAGGAGGCGTCATTCAAAGCCTTGATCGTCGCGCCGCCCGGATCCACGCGTTCATCCGGGTTTTGAAAGCCGACGACCTCTTTTTGAAAACGGCCGATAACGCCCTGTGTGAGCGGGCCGGCCATACCATCCGGTTTCAGGGGTTGCCAGGAAGCCGCCATCAACAGGTTGAGACGCTCTTGGACCGCACGCACGTCCCGCATGTTGTTACGCGCCATGCGGCCGACGGAATTGTCTATTTGGATGATTGGAAGCTGTGACATTGCCTACGTGCCCAAAGGTGAGTCAGAGCGTTGACCGTCCGGATAAGATTATTGGATGGTCTAATTGTGGTCGCTTCGCAGACAGATCGTGTGGTCCCAATGAAATTGCAATGGTTCGCGTTGCTCTTTGAAAGGGCACCGGTAACATTCAATTTGTTTGGGACTGTGTTTACTCGCCCAGCGAATGTCGTCGCGAACCGGCCTGGCCAGAAAGACTACGTTTGCCAAAGTCTCCCCTCGCCGACGGCTTGCGTGGATATCATCGCCGGCGACAACGGCAAGGTGGCGGAAGGCTCGCCTTCGCTTCTTCACCTTCGAAGCAGCAGCCCGCTTTCCCCTCGCGCAGTGTTTCGAGTCGATCATCCATGCGCAATTCCGAATAGTCAGGCTCAGAGGTCTTCGCATCGCGCTGCGCCGGACGCGTGATCGGATTGGTCCTGAACAAGACGTCACCGTTGCCAACCGGCGGGTCATACGAACGGTCATAACACCGGGCTTGTGGCATGCATGGCAGTCCCGGGATCGGCTCTGGGCCTTGAGGAATACCGTTTCCCCAAGGCCCCGAACCCGCTGGCACTTTCAACCCGGAAAGCGCCGCCCTACGACATCTTCGTTCTGCCGACCGACATGACTTCGATGCCGCCATATTTGCGCCCGGTCCAGACATGCGCGCCGATACCGACCCCGAGCATCGGGATCGTATAGAGGCCTTTTTTCATGAACCCCTTGTTCTTCGTGATCTCGATCGCGGCATGGCTCAGTTCCTCGTATTTCTCCATGGTGTTGATGATCTTGCCGATACCCTTCAGGCCCTTCAGGGCGTCGCCCAGCTTGCCGCCGATCGCCAGATCGAGATCCCAATCGGACCATTCGCCATTCTTGTTGAATTCCCGTGCCGATTTGACGCCGTGCGCCACCACGACAATGCCGCCGACGCTTCCGCCGAGGCCACCGCCGAGCTTCCAGCCGTCCGCCATGAGATCCGCATAGTCGACATAGCCGTTGTCGTCCAAGCCGGCCCGGTAGACGCGCGCATTCCAGTTGTAGCGCCCGACAGCAACCAGATCGCCTGAATGACTTTCGCCGATGCCGATCCACAAGGTGGAGGCCGACTTCGGCTTCGGTTTGATCTTTTTCGGTGTTTCGATGACCTTCGGGTCGGGCGGTATCGGAAGTTGGTGGACATAAATCATGACGGCGCGGAATTGACCGTCTTCGACGCCGTCTTCCTGACCGAGCTCCTCTGCCAGCGATTCCCCGAGACCATCGACCTGTTTGAAGGGGAAATTCGCCAACAGGGTTTCTTCAAGGAAATCCTTGACCGCCTTTGAGCGTTGCATCGACAAGGCCTTGTTGAAGGCCGCCTTGCCGCTTCGACTGGAAAGGCCCACGAGACTCACGCTGCCACCGCTCGTCAGGGCCGGGATGACATGCCGCTTCAGCCATTCTTTGTGTTCGGGCTTGAGTTTCGCCTGACTGACGTCAAAAAATTGCAGCCGAGCGAGCGTAACATTGCCCTGTTGGCAATGTACGACATAACAATTCGACATAAAATTACTCCGTCTGACCAGGATCTACTTAAAATAGATCTCACTATAGTGAGTGATCCGACGTCCACGATGTATACATTGGATGTGCATCTTGGTGGATCGCCTTTGTTCAAGTAAGCAGCATCCAAACGCGCGCAATCCGAAAAGATAAAAAACTGTATGACACGAGGGCACTTTGGCGGAGAACACCCGGTCAGGAGGCCAGACGTCTGCGCATAAACCCTTCCAATTCAAATAGAATGGTGTGATGGCCCGCGGTGGGCGGCTCCGACCGCATACGGGCCATGCAATGACCGATTGAAGCCGGTCGGAAGCAACAGCACGAGCAAGACGAGGGCCGCAGGAATAGCGGTGGAGGCAGGGGATTGCATAGGCGGGCGTCGATGACCTTGACGGCAAAAGCGCCCACGAAATCGAAGCGGCGATGCTCGCATGCGTCCTTGGATCGGATCGAATGTCACGGTTTTGGAATATCGGCGTCGTTTCATGGATGGATCGTCCATCCGATGACCATTAACCGTTTCAGCGAGCCGAATTCGACCTTCAAGGACTCTGTGAGGCCAAGAACAGAATTCGCCTGATTTGTCAGGAATTCTTCTGGTTTATTCCTGATTTCGATGAGCGAAATCTCGGGCACGGCAGCTTATTTCAACTATTGGGACCTTACATGGTTCTCCGAAGATCTTCGCACGTGTCGCACAGGCAAAGGCGCGGCCCGAGTGCGCGATCGTCGTCAACTCTCAGAACACGAGCTGAGAAATGTCCTGGCGGGCGGGCAATGAGATGCCGATACGTCATCTATTGGGGAGTAGCAAACCGCTCTCACTGTCAGATCAAGTTGGAACTACAAATATGAATGGGGGAAGTTTGAACAAAAATAATGTGTTGTGCGTCGACGCTCGTCCCGCGCCACACCGTTCTCACTTCAAACTGTCCATCGCTACCCGGGATGGACGACCCGGAGCCGCAGTGAAAGCCACGGCGCCGGCAGCATTCCCTTGATGGCTCAACACCATCGCACGCCTCGTCCCAAGGTCCGGCACGGCCTCAGGAACAGTCTGCATGCGATTGAAAAAAGAGTAAGCTGACATGAAACAGATCCTCGCCGCCCTCATCGCCTTTATGCCCGTAAGCGCGTTTGCAGCGCCGATCACGTATCTGGTTGACGTCGACTATTCGAATGGCGACGAGCTTGTCGGCTTTTTCGATTTCGATGCGTCGACCAGCACGCTTTCGAATATTTCTTTGCTTTTGAACAACAGTTCAGGAGCGACGAAGAACGCCTTCACGTTTGCACTCGCCGGCGCGCCTACGGGACCGAGCGAATTCTTTTTTGTCGACAGTCCTGCCCCGACGTCTTTTGTGAGCGAGTTCGCTGCGATCACGCTCGATGCGCCGCTGACAGATCTTGGTGGGACTTTCAATGTACTCCCGGGCGCCTTCGATCCGTTCGTTGGATCTTTTGTTGCAACCTGCATCGTGAGTCTTGTCAATCCAGGCGATTGTAATTTGAGCCAAAACCTTACAGTCTTTGCAACCGGCGGAACCGTCACGGGATTCCCCGCTATTGCGCAAGTGCCGCTGCCCGCCACGGCGCCGTTGTTCCTTACAGGCCTTGTCGGCCTTGGCTTTTTGATGCGAAAGAAGCGCCGCAAACTGTCTTAACTCCAGAGCGGCAGGCAGCTCCAATCGCATACCGGGCTATGCAATTCGTGCCGGACGGCCGAAACGGTGCTGTGTCGCCTATGCTCCTGGAGAACCGGAAAAGCCGGATCTACAACACCGGCCCCATGATCATGTCGGGCAACCAGGTGGCCAGGCCGGGAAAGATGCACAACAACAGGATAGCCACCACCATGCAGCCCACATAGGGCAGCGAGCCCCATAGGATCGTCTTCAGTTTGATGTCGGGTGCGATCCCGTTGATCACATACAGATTGAGCCCGACCGGCGGCGAGATGAGGCCGATTTCCATGTTGATGGTCAGCACGACCGCAAACCAATAGGGGTCGAAACCCGCCTGCGTGACGATCGGGAGCAGAATGGGAGCCGCCATCAGGATCACGGCGACCGGCGGAAGAAAGAAGCCGGCAACAAGCAGGAACAGGTTGACGGCCCCCATCAGAACCCACGGATTGACGTCGAGCGTGCCGATATATTGCGCAATGGATTGCGTGATGAAGAGGCTGGAGAGCATGTAGGAGAACACGCCGGCAGCGCCAATGATGAAGAGGATCATCACGCTTTCGCGGGTCGAATCGCGCAAGACCACCCAAAGGTCCATCGGGTTCCACAGCCGATAGATGACGATCGCCACCAGGAGACACATGAGAGCGCCGACAGCCGCCGTTTCGGAGGGCGTCGCAACGCCGCCGTAGAGGGCGTAAAGCACACCCAGGATGATGCCGATAAAGGGCAACACGCGCGGCAGGATCTCGAATTTTTCCTTCCACGTGTAGCTGATCTTCGCCAGCACGACACTCTCGCCGCCCTTGCGCCACGTGTCATAGAGCGACCAAGCCATGAACAGGCCGACGAGCAGCAGGCCTGGAACGACGCCCGCCAGGAACAGGCGGCCGATGGAGGTTTCCGTCGCAATCCCGTAGACGATCATGGTGACCGAGGGCGGGAACAGAATGCCGAGCGTGCCGCCGGCCGCAATCGATCCGGCCGCGACGCCATCGGGATATCCCCGCCGGCGCATTTCCGGAATGCCCATTTTACCGATCGCGGCGCAGGTCGCAGGCGACGAGCCCGACATCGCGGCAAACAGCGCGCAGGCCCCCAGATTCGAAATGACAAGTCCGCCGGGCACACGCGTGAGCCAACGCTCCAGCGCCTCATAAAGGTCGGCGCCCGCGCGTGTGGACGCGATCGCCGCGCCCATGATGATAAACATGGGGATCGACAGCAGCGCAAAATTGTCGAGCTTGCCGAAAAAGATCTCCGGCATGAGCTCAAGGGAACGCATGCCATCGAACGTAACGAGAAACAGGGCGGCGACAATGAGCAGTCCGACCGCGACCGAAACCCCGGAAAACAGAATGAGGACGGTGACGAGCGCGACGATGCCGCCAAGCAGAAGCGGGTCCATCAGTCCGCCCCTCCGGTGGGCGCGGAATCCGGCGTCTGTTCGTCTTCGATGGAGAACGGAGCCTCGATATCGAGAATGGTGGCGATAAGGTCGGCAATCAGCTGAAGCATGAAGAGCCCGAAGCCCACGGGCAGAGCGAGGTACGGAACCCACAGCTTCGGTGCCCACACCGTATCGGATGTCCATCCCCGAGACCACGCGACGTGCCAGAGCTCAAAGCCGTAGACCACCATGATACCTGCGATCGCGATCGTGGTCGTCAGCGTGACGATCGCCAGTGCCTTTCTGAGACGAACCGGAAGCGCCAAGGGGAAAAGGTCGACATTCACGTGGCCGCGCAGGCGTTGAACATAGGGAATGCCGATCAATGTCGCCGCAACCATCATGTAGACGACGGCTTCCGTTTGCCAAACGGTCGACTGGTTGAGCACAAACCGCACCCAGATCATCTGACATGTGATGGCCACGGCGATGACGATCATCGCGGCAGCGATGACGCCGCAGACGCTGGACAGGAAGCCGATCGCGCGCAAAAGCGGGTTGCCCCCGTGCTTGGCGACCTTGTGGGCACTGACGACGGCCATCTCAACAACCAATCACTCTGGGGAGCACGTCAAGGAATGGCCGCCCAAGCCGGGCGGCCACCGGGATTGCTGGCGCCGGTTATTCGACGGACAGCGCCATATCGAGGAGCTTTTGACCGGTCGGTACTTGCTCAACGAAGGACTTGTAGGAGGATTCCTGGGCAATGGCGCGCCATTGCTGGAATTCTTCGGTCGTCATGTTGGCAATTTCCACGCCGTTCTTCTTGTAGACCTCGACCGCTTCGGCATCCTGCTTTTTGGCCTCTTCGAGGTAAAATGCTTCGGCCTTTGCAGCGCCGTCCATCAGCGCCTTCTGTTGCTCTGCGCTCAGGCCGTCGAACGTGGATTTGTTCATCAGGAGCGGCTGATACATGAACCAGAGCGCCACATCGCCCGCCGGCGTGAAGCACTTCGCCTGCTCGTAGATGCGGAACGACACGAAGGACGAAGACGACGTGTTCGCGGCATCGAGAACACCGGTCTGCATGGCATTGTAGATTTCCGACGAGGCCATTGACGCGATCGAGGCGCCGGCCGCGGCAAGCATCTGCTCAAAAGATTTGCCGGCTGCACGGGTCTGCAGGCCTTTCACGTCATCCGGCGACGTGATGCATTTTTCTTTGCCGACAAAACCGCCGGCGAGATAGCCGTGCACGAGGACTTTGACATCGTCTTCGGCCATGAGACCTTCGAGTTCGCCCATGAACGCGGACTCATTCAGGCGGGCGGCGTGATCGTGGTTCTTCACCAGACCCGGCATCAGGGTCAGGTTGAATTCCGGGCGCTGTCCGCCTGCATAGGCGAGCGGGAACACGGTCATGTCCAACTGGCCACGGCTCAGCGGCTTATACTGTTCGCGCGGCTTGAACAGGGATTTGGACGGAAAGATCTTGATCTCGAGACCGACCTCGGCGGCAGCCACTTCGTCCGCAACGATCTGAGCCACCTTGTGGCGCACATCGGCCGTCGACCATTGGTGGGATAGGCGCAGTTCCTTGGCGCTTGCCACACCGGTAAATGCGAAGAGCGCGGCCACTGCCACGCCAGCAAAACGTTTCATCAGGCGTCCTCCCATTTGGTTTTGTAACTGCCTTATGTGTACATAAAATGCTCATGTGAATTCAATCGATTTCTTTCTGCATCGACATATTCCATCTCTGGCGCTAAAAAAGGACCGCGAGATCCCGGGGAAAGAAGATGGCTCGTGTTGCAGACCAACTCATCGAAGAGCTGAAAAAAGATTTGTATTCCGGCGCGTTGCAGCCCGGCGATCAGCTCGAGGAATCCGCTCTGGCGCAACGGTTCGGCGTATCGCGCACACCGGTCAGGGAAGCCCTGCGCTCACTGGTCGACAAAGGATTGCTGGAGACACGTGCCCGCAAGGGGGCCGTCGTTCGTCTGCTCACCGCAAAGGAACTCATGGATCTTTTCGAGGTGGCGGCGGAGCTTGAAGGCATGGCGGCCCGACTGGCGGCCGACCGGTTGACGGAACCCGATGCCGAGGCCATCAAACACGGCCTTGAGGCCTGCGAAGACGCGGCGGCCGAACAGGACGAGGACGCCTATGCCGCCGCCAACATCATTTTCCATGGGGCGATTCACAAGGCGTCCGGAAATGCCAGGCTCGTTGAACAACTGGAGCAACTGGCCGGCCACGTGAACACGTACCGATCCCTGCCCTACAAAATGCGCGGTCGCCTGGCCAAATCGGCTGAAGAACACCGTCAGATCATGGAAGCCATCTTCGCCAATGAAGGCGACGTTGCCGACAAGCTGATGCGCGAGCACATGATGCTGCAGGGACGGCTGTTACCCTTCCTCTTGCAGCATCTTGAGGAACAGATAGCCTGAAACGTCGTTTGATCGACGCGTTCGTCTGAGCGCTAACACCAATGCCGGTATCGCTCAAACCTTCCGGTTTCCCGCCGGGTCACGCCGGCGCCGACTACCATGCGTAGTTCAGGATCGCCCTGAAGCGCTTGCTACCGGATTGGTGTTTGTTGAGCGCTTGCAGCGCCTGCATCAGCGCCATCGTCGGTCCCATATGGTTCAGGCCGACCTTGCCGAGGTGTTTGACAAGATCCTGGGTCGCCTTGGACACGTTTGTGCGTTCGAAGGCGAAAATCTCGCAATGCTTTGAATTGGTCAGATACCCGTGTTCAGCCGAATTGATCGTCAATTGGCCGGACCCGTTCATTGTCAGCATCGTCATGAAATCTTCCATGAGCCGATTGAACTGCATGGTCTGGATGCCCTTCAGGACCTTGATCGTCTGTTTGCCGCCGATCGACCGATGCAGCTTTATGCCGGCGGCTTTAGCCAGAATTTTCTGCGCCGTGGTGACATCCCATTCGTCCCCGAACGGCAAATCCGCATCGTCGAACAATATGTAATTCTTGCCGCTCTGTCCGTTGTAGACCGCGCCGGTCGCATAGAGCTGAAAACCCATGTCATATCTCACTTTTTTCTGGCTACGCTGAACTGGATCGCCAGACAAACCGCCGGACGCAAAAGAGCAAAGCACGCAACAATCCGACAGCTATGAAAATCCATAGCCGAGCCTGAAGGCCTGTTAAGCGACTAGGGCAGTCGAGCAAAACGGGGGCGTTCGGTTACGCCCCGTCGGGATCGGCACCGATCAGGTCGGCCGCCCTGGGTCCGCGATCGATCACACCGTCAGCGTCCGTCAGGCGCGCGGCGCGCAACCGTTCCTCGGCTTCCGTCGCCTCGCGCTGGCGCGCCCACATGGAGGCATAAAGCCCGTCCTGGTCGAGCAGATCCGCATGGGTGCCGCGCTCGACGATTTCGCCTTTGTCGAGCACCAGGATCTCGTCGGCATTGATGACCGTCGACAGGCGGTGCGCGATCACCAGCGTCGTGCGGTTGGCCGAAACCTGTTCGAGCGCGGTCTGGATCTCGCGTTCGGTATGGGTGTCGAGCGCCGACGTCGCCTCGTCGAGGATCAGGATCGGTGGCGCCTTGAGGATCGTTCGTGCGATGGCGACACGCTGCTTTTCACCGCCCGACAATTTCAGTCCGCGCTCCCCGACCTCGGTATCGAAGCCGTCGGGCAGGGTTTCGATGAAGTCACTGATTTGTGCCATCTCCGCTGCCCGGCGAACCTCCGCATCCATGGCGTCGACCCGACCATATCGAATGTTGTAGGCAATCGTATCGTTGAACAGCACAGTGTCCTGCGGAACCATGCCGACAGCCTCACGCAGGGTCTTTTGTGTGACGTCCCGAATGTCCTGACCGTCGATCAGGATGCGGCCTTCGGAAATGTCGTAGAACCGGAAAAGCAGGCGCGAGATGGTCGACTTGCCGGCGCCGGACGGGCCGACCACGGCAACGGTGCGCCCGGCAGGCACCTCAAACGAAATGCCCTTCAGGATCGGGCGTTCCGGATCGTACCGAAACACCACATTTTCAAACGCAATGGCGCCGTGGCTGACGGCAAGCGGCCGTGCGCCTTCGCGGTCGACGATCTCCGCATCGATCTCCAGGAGGTCGAACATGGTTTCAATGTCGACGAGGCCCTGTTTGATCTCGCGGTAGACGAAGCCGATGAAATTGAGCGGGATCGAGAGCTGGATCAACAGGGCGTTGATCATGACGAAGTCGCCGATCGTCTGGGTACCGGCGAGCACCGCATTGGCCGACATCACCATGCACGTGATCATGCCGATGGAAAAGACGACCGTCTGGCCGATATTGAGATAAGCCAGCGACGTCCATGTCCGGACCGCGGCATCTTCGTACCGCGCCATCGACCCGTCGAAACGCCGCGCCTCCATGCCCTCGTTGCCGAAATATTTCACGGTTTCGAAGTTCAGCAGCGAATCGATGGCCTTCGAATTCGCCTCCGTGTCGGAATCGTTCATTTCCCGCCGGATGGCGATACGCCAGTCGCTGGCGCGCACCGTGAACCAGACATAGAGCCAGACCGTCAGCGCCATCACGCCGACATAGGACAGATCGAACTGATAGGCGACGATGACGGCCATCAGCCCGAATTCGATGATCGTCGGGATCGTATTGAGGATCGTGAAGCGGACGATGATCTCGATGCCCTTCGTCCCGCGCTCGATGATCCGGCTGAGCCCGCCGGTGCGACGCTGCAGATGGAAACGCAGCGACAGATTGTGCATATGCACGAAGGTTCGAAAAGCGAGCTGCCGCACGGCATGCTGCCCGACCTTGGCAAACAGGGCGTCGCGGATCTGGTTGAACACCATCATCAGGATCCGGCCCATGCCGTAGGCGATGACCAGCATGACCGGGACCGTGACGAAAGCAGGAACGCCGAAGCCGCCCTCGCCGCTCGGTGCGACCAGCGCATCCGTCGCCCATTTGTAGGTGTAAGGCACCATGACGGTGATGATCTTGGCCAACACCAGCGCGCCGAACGCGATCAGCACGCGGACCTTCAGGTCCGGACGATCCTGCGGCCAGATATACGGCCACAGGTTCTTGAGCGTCTCCAGCATTTCGCCGCGATCGGCGGAGACCTTTTTCCGAGCGTCTTGGGAGGAAGCCTGTGTCATGCGTTCGCCCGCGTTACATCGTTTTTACGCGCCCAGCGACGCCGTGGATTGAATCACTGCCCCGGTGCGGACGGCCGACCAGGACATCAGGATTGGATCGAAGGACGCGACGGCCACCGACAAGGCAGTCGGTTCACACCCGACCGTCTGCAACCGGGCTTAATTGTCGGACCAATTGAGGTCCCGTTGCGGCAGGAGAAACACCTGGCCGGGAAAAATCAGGTCCGGATCGCGAATCTGGCCCTGGTTGGCCTGGTAGATTGTCGTGTAGCGAATGCCTTCCCCGTAATGCCGTTGGGAAATGCGCCACAGGTTGTCACCCTTGCGGATGATCAGCGCCGGGATTTCGCGCCGGCCGGCATCGACATCCGCGCCGGCCGAGCCGCTTGCCGCTCCGCTGCCGACCGCGACGACGGGCGTGAGCGCGATAGCATCCTCGTCCCGCTCGAACGTGACCTCGGCCCGTGCCGTCACCTTGCCGTCATCGGTTGCGACCTCGTCGGCTCTGACCGCGTGTTGCCCCGCTTCGATGGATTTGGGCGCTTTCAGGATCCATTGGCCGCGACTGTTCGGCGCTGCCTCGCCGACATATTGGTCCTCAATATAGACCCGGATCACCCCTTGCCCGGAACTCTCGCCGGCAACATAGACCTGTCCGGCTTCGACTTCGACGGCGCGGACCGTGACGCCGGCCAGTCCCTGCGGCCCGGCATTGTCGGAAGACGCAGAAGCGCTCGGCGCTGTCGCCGTCCCCGCCGCAAAGGCAACTTGCGGCGCCGCCGGTTCGTCAGATCCGGCCGTGTTGTCGTTGGCCGGTCGATCCGCGACTTCGTCAGCGTCATCGGTCCCGGCAAAGGATCGCACGGTCTCGTTCTGCGGCGCCGACCCGTCGGGTTCGCTTCCGCCTACCACCGGTCCGGGAACGTCGTCCGACACCGCAGAACGGTTTGCAACGTTGTCCGAACCTGCAACCGCGTCGGCGTTGCTGGCGACCGCATTATCGGCTGCATCCGCGACCGGCGTAGGGTCGCTGGCACCAGGCGTCGGACCGGCATTCTGCGAGGAAGCGTCACTGTCCTCGGGCAAGGCCGCCACACGCGTTTCCGTCTGCGGCGAGCGAGCGGTTTCAGGTTCCGGGCTTTGCGGAACGATTGCCGGCGCCGGGCGCGCTGTGTCTGAAGGAATCGGGGCAGCGGTGACCAGATCAGGCGCCTGCAGAATTTCGGTCGGTGCACCCGGTTTGTTGGTCGCGACCAGCACGCCTTCGCTGTCATCCTTCGGGACATAGACGGCGAACGACTTGTCGGCGCCGACGGGGTCAGCGGTCTCGGTCTTGCGCGACTGGATGGCAATGTCGTGCGACCCGGGGTCGAGCGGCTTTTCAAGCACGATCGCCCAGTCCCCGGTTTCGTTGGCAACGCCTTTGCCGACGACAACACCGTTGGAAAGGACCGCAACGAGCGCGCCGGCTTCCGATTGCCCGGCGATGACGGCGTCTCCGGACGGCTCGACACGAACAATATCGACACTCGGCTTCGGCGCCGGTCCGGCGTTTTCGACCCCAGTCTCAGCCGGCGTCCCCGCGGGCGACAGCGCAGCCTGTTCTGTGTCGGCCGGTTCTTGCCCTTCGCCATTGGCATTCGGCGTTGTCGGCTTGGCCGCCGTCTCGGGTGCTTTGGCCGTTTGCGGCGACCCGGTGTCGTCCGGCGTCCCGCGCCATCCGCTCAGATATCCGCCGAGTCCAGCCCCCAGACCGGCCGCGACGACGAGAATGGTGAGCGAAAGTCCGACGAGTGTCGCTTTGCTCGGAGCAGGCATTGGAATAAAGACCTTTTATCGTTCAGTCCGGGCGGTTCACTCTGGGACACGCATTCACGAAGCGGAATACGCACCGGTTCGTGTCCTGGGCGAACAAATTACGCTCTTGCGCGTTGATTCTGTTGTCTTGGCGCCCCAGACCGATGTAAACGCCTTTGGTCGCGGAAACAACACAATTCCAAGTGTAGGGCCCTGCGGGTCCCCGTGCGCAGCGCCAAGCGGTCGCATGGGCGATTGTTCGCGATTCGGCCCCGACACCAGAACGAGAAAGTCCCAGAATGGCAAAACTGCAATCCGTTTGCGTCTATTGCGGCTCCTCTGCCGGACACAAACCGGAATACTCGCACGCCGCAGACCGGCTTGGCGCCCTGATGGCGAGCCATCCCGTGCGCCTTGTCTACGGCGGCGGATCGGTCGGGTTGATGGGCGTCGTCGCGCGCGCGGTCCTGCGCGAGGGCGGTAAGGTCACGGGCGTCATTCCGCGTTTCCTTGCCGACCGCGAAATCATGTTGAAGGAAGCTCACGATCTGATCACGACCGACGACATGCACCAGCGTAAGCGCATGATGTTCGACCGCTCCGATGCGTTCGTTGCCCTGCCCGGCGGCATCGGGACGCTGGAAGAAGTCATCGAAATGCTGACCTGGGCACAGCTCGGGCGCCATACCAAGCCCGTACTTCTGGCCAATCTCGACGGCTTCTGGGATCCGCTTCTCGCTCTGCTCGATCACATGGCCGACCAGGACTTCGTGTCCCGCCAGTTCATCGACCGGATCCTGCGGGTCGACGATGTCGAGGCAATCCTGCCGGCGCTCGAACACGCCGCCCGGCCGTTGTCGGAGACCGAACTGGGGCAAACCGTCGATCAGGTCCCGTTGAGCAATTTGTAGTTCACCGAATCGATCAGGGCCTGAAACGAGGCATCGACGATGTTCGGCGACACGCCCACCGTGAACCAGCGCCGATCACTGTCGCTGTCATGGCTTTCGATCAGCACCCGCGTCGTCGCTTCGGTCCCGCCATTGAGGATCCGGACCTTGAAGTCCACGAGTTCCAGACCGGAAATCGCCTCCTGATAGCGTCCCAGATCCTTGCGCAGCGCGATGTCGAGCGCGTTCACCGGTCCGTTGCCTTCGGCCACGGACATATGGGTTACGCCGTCGACATTCACCTTGATGATCGCCTCCGACACCGTAACCAGCTCGCCCCGGGCATTGAACCGGCGCTCGACCATGACGCGGAAACTGACGACCTTGAAGAATTCCGGCACATCCATGAGATGACGCCGGGCAAGCAGTTCAAAAGAGGCGTCCGCCGCCTCGTAGGCATACCCCTGGGCTTCACGTTCCTTGACCACCTGCAACAGGCCGTTCAGCCGCGGATCGGCTTTGTCGAACGGCAATCCGATGCGTTCCAGTTCCGCGATCAGGTTCGACTTGCCGGCCTGGTCCGAGACGAGCAGCTTGCGTTGATTGCCGACCCGCTCCGGATCCACGTGTTCGTAGGTTTTGGGATCTTTGACCAGGGCAGAGGCATGAATGCCGGCCTTGGTCGCAAACGCCGTCTCGCCCACATAGGGCGCGTGCCGGTTCGGAGCGCGGTTCAGCAATTCATCGAATGTGCGTGAAATCGCGGTCAGATCCGCCAGATTGCCATCGCCGACTCCGATGTCGAAGCGCTCGCTGAATTCCGGTTTCAGCTTCAGCGTCGGGATCAGCGATATCAGGTTGGCATTGCCGCACCGCTCTCCGATGCCGTTCAACGTACCCTGGACATGACGGGCTCCGGCACGCACGGCCGCCAGCGTGTTGGCAATCGCCTGTTCGGTGTCGTTATGGGCGTGGGTGCCCACATGATCGCCCGGGATCGTCTCGCAGACCCGGGCGACGATCGTGGCCACCTCGTCCGGCATCGTGCCGCCATTGGTGTCGCACAGGATCACCCACCTGGCCCCGGATTCGTAAGCCGTTCTGGCACAAGCCAGGGCGTAGTCCGGATTGGCCTTGTAGCCGTCGAAAAAGTGTTCGCAATCGAGCATCGCGACCTTGCCGGCCACCCGCGCGGCTTCGATCGACTGCGCGATGGAGTTCAGGTTTTCCTCGTTGGTCGCGCCAAGCGCGACCCGGACATGGTAATCCCAGGTCTTGGCGACAAAACAGATGGCCGAAGCCGCTGAGGAAAGCAGGTCCTGCAGGCCGGGATCGTTCGACACTGAACGCCCCGGCCGTTTTGTCATGCCGAACGCCGTAAACGTCGCCGTTTCCGTACGGGGCACGGAAAAGAATTCCGTATCGGCCGGATTGGCTCCCGGATATCCACCTTCCACATAGTCAACGCCAAGCCGTTCCAGGAGGCGCGCAACCGTGATCTTGTCCTCGACCGAGAAGTCGATGCCGCTTGTCTGCGCCCCGTCCCGCAACGTCGTATCGAAGAGATAGAGTCGTTCCCGTTCGGCCATGTTCGTCAACCCGCCAGATCCCAGGTCGTGCCTTCGGGACCGTCCTTGAGAACGATACCGAGCGCCGTCAATTCGTCCCGGATCCGGTCCGCCTCCCCCCAATCCTTTGCTGCGCGCGCAGCGTTTCGGGCCTCGATCAGCGAGGCGACCTGGCTTTCGTCGACCGCGTGATCACGCGGTCGCCATGCATCCCAGTCCGCCTGCGGCACCTGCAACAGCCCGAGCAGGCCTGCCCCCGCCTTGAGCTTGCCGGCGGCCTCATTGTCACCGCGCGCCGCCTCCCTGCGGAACTCGTGCAGCGCGGCAATCGCCCGCGGCGTGTTGAGATCGTCCTTTAGGGCCTCGACCACCTCGGCCGGGGCTTCGGAGGCCATGTGGTCGCCGACATGCTGGCGCCAGGACTCGAGCGCCCGCCGCGCCTCGCGCACACCCTCGGCGGTCCAGTTGATCGGCTGCCGGTAATGGGTGGTCAGCATGGTCAGTCGAAGAGCCTCGCCGGGCGCCTCGGCGAGCAGATCGTTGATGGTCGTGAAATTGCCGAGCGACTTCGACATCTTCTGCCCTTCGACCTGCAAAAACCCGTTGTGCAGCCAGTAATTGGCCATGCGCGGCACGTCGAGGGCGCAGCACGACTGGGCCAATTCGTTTTCGTGGTGCGGAAACACCAGATCGATGCCGCCGGCATGGATATCGAAGGTCTCGCCGAGATAGCGCAGCGACATGGCCGAGCATTCGATGTGCCAGCCCGGGCGGCCGTAACCCCACGGGCTGTCCCAGCCCGGCTCGTCCGAATTGGACGGCTTCCAGAGCACAAAATCCATGGCGTCGCGCTTGTACGGCGCCACCTCAACCCGGGCACCGGCCTGCATGTCCTCAAGCGACCGCCGGCCAAGCGCACCGTATTCCGGCATGGATGGCACGTGGAACAACACATGGCCGTCGGCCGCGTAGGCATGGTCGCGCTCGATCAGGCGCCCGATCAGATCGATCATGCCGGCAACGTTGTCGGTTGCGCGCGGCTCGACCGTCGGCTCCAACACCCCGAGCTCGGCGATGTCTGCATGGAATTGCGCGGCCGTCTTCTCAGTCAGGTCGCGAATGGAAATGCCCCGTTCCTTTGCGCGGGTGATGATCTTGTCTTCAATGTCGGTGATGTTGCGCACATAGGTGACGTGATCGGCGCCGTACAGGACCCGCAAAAGCCGGAACAATACGTCGAAGACGATCACCGGCCGGGCATTGCCGATATGGGCCAGATCGTAGACGGTCGGGCCGCAGGCATACATGCGCACGTTGGCCGAATCGATCGGCTCGAACGCTTCCTTGCGACGTGTCAGGGTATTCCAGAGCCGCAATGCCATGTCTTTTACTCCCGTGCGCCAGCCGGACGTTCAGATCTGTGTGATGGGAAGTACAGGAGAACGGTCGCAGCCAGCTGTGTTGCTAGCCGCAAATAATGCAAATGATGTCAAAGCGCGTGGCGCCGATTTGACCTTGGACCGTCATGGGCATTGTTAATGACGGAAGCCACCTTCGGCGTCAAGCGCAAAGCAGGCGGCTCGTCCAGGGCGATATTACACAGGAAACCGATGCAATGCCGAACATCCGGGCTTTCGGTTGTGAACGCCACATGAACGGCAGGCTCAGACCGGGTTCAGACCGCTTTGGCTAAAACCGGCTCATCCAATCGAAGGAAGAGCCGGCATGTTCAAAGTGATCCTCATTCCCGTCCTGTTCTGGACCGTTCTTGCAGGTCCGTTCGTCATCCTCGCAGCTCAGGCGATGAACGATCGGCCACGGGTGGAAGCGCGCGGCGCGGCCTGTTTCCTTGCAGGCGTCGGGTGCAACCATGGTCCCGTGGTTCTGCCCGCGATGTCCCGGCTCGGCCGGAACTGACGGCCGCCCTGCCCCATCAGAAAAAAGCGGTCACCCTTCGATCCAGTCGGCACATTTTTGCGCCGCGGCCTCGCCCCACGGCATGATCGGCACCGTTGACGTCGAGTTCTTGGGACTGCCGTCCACCAGCTTGTCCGAATAGACCAGATAGACGAGAACGTTGCGCTTGGTGTCGCAGCCGCGCACGATTTGCATCTTCTTGAAAAACAGCGACCGCCGTTGCCGGAACACCTCGTCGCCCTGTTCGAATTTCTCCTTGAAGCCGATCGGCCCGATCTGTCGGCAGGCGAGCGACACATCGGACAACTCCTCGGCAAGCCCGAGCCAACCGGTGTAGCCGCCGGTTTCCGGCACGGTGAAGTGACACGCCACGCCGTCGACGAGCGGGTCGTCGACGGCATAGGTGGCAAGTTTGTGATCCGGAGACAGAAACTTCCAGACTGTCGATTTCTTGAAGATCAGATCCGGTTCGTCCGCCGCCAGTGCCGGGCCGAATACGGCAGCGACGAGAACAAGTCCAAGGGCCAGAAGTCCGCGCATGCGAAACACTCCGCTTGAGAATCGTGAAAACCAAGGTTTAACACGGCGTCGATTGGCGGATCCATGCGACCGCACTGTGTCGGGCTTTCGAAGGATCTTACTCGGTTCTGAAACCCGATTGCTTCGCCGAAGGCAAACGTTAAAGCCTTTGTGGTTCGATCAGTGCGGGAACGGTTTCCCGACAAGCGGCACGGCGCGAAGTAACCGATTTGCGTTTAACGGGCAGTATTGGGAAAAAAAGTCGCTATATCTATTATTATAGTACAAATGGCCGGTGGCTCACTAGGGAAACCGGCAAGCGACAAGCGGCAGCAAGGGGCCTGTCAGTGCCAGTTGTAAAGATGGCCTGGAATGCGGAAAATTGTGTGCGTTCGGCGCGCGCATGGTCGTGCGCAGGCCTTGTCTTTTGCCTCGCCGCAGCCAGTCTTGTGCTTTTGATTGCTTCTGCCGGTCATAGCCCGGCCCACGCACAATCCTGCCGCGCGCTCAAGGCGCAATTGGCGAGCCTCGATCGTCGCGGCTCCGGCGGCGCCAATCGCAATTATCAAAAGTGGAGCAACAGCGTTGCCGAACAGCGCCAGGCCATTCGCCGAACCGAACGCCAGGCCCGGTCCGGCCGATGCGGTTCCGGTTCGGCGCATGCGCAATGCCAGCAGATCCAGTCGACCCTGAAACGCATGCGCGCCAACCTGGCGAAACTGGAACGCCGCCGCGATCGGTATGCCGATGCCGGCGGCAACCGGCGGGCCAAGGAAAAGCGGGCAATCGAACGCCAATTGAGGCGCAATGGCTGCTACGACCGGCCACGTCAGCGCACCGCAAGCCGCGACGAACGTCGCGAAATCGGTTCAGCCCGGGCTCGGGGCGACGACCGCGGCTTTATCAACCCGCGCACCGGGCGCCGTGAAGGATTCCGCGCTCCAAGACGCGACGAACGACGCGAAGGTCGCCGCGAGCGCGGCCTGCTTTCCATGCTGTTCGGCCGGCCGGTCGATCGCGCGGGCGACGCGCGCCGCGACCGGTCCCGCTACGGCCGGCGCGACGAATACCAGCGCCGCCTTTTCGCGCGCACCCTGCCGCCCGACGAGGATTTTATCGACGATTTTTCCAGCGGCATCTTCATGGGCACCTACCGCACAATGTGCGTACGACAGTGCGACGGGTATTATTTTCCAATCAGCTTTTCCACGACCGAAGACATGTTCGGTCGCGATGCCGCCCTGTGCAGCCAGATGTGTCCGAGCGGCAACGCCGAACTCTTCGTGCATGAAAATCCAGGCGGAACGCCGGAGAGCATGACCTCGGTCGACGGCATCTCCTACACCGAACTGCCAAACGCGTTTCAGTACCGGCGGAAATTCGACAAGTCATGCACCTGTCAGACGACGCCGCGCGGCCAGATTACGACGCTGTCGCGCCTGCATGTTCAAAACGGCGAATTGCGGACCCGTCGCGGTCTGATCGACGACGGCATTCCGGGCGCGCCGAGACCGATCGTGAAGCGGTCGCCGGACCTCGATCCCGACGAACGCATCAATCTTGTCGGCCGCTACACGCCGCCGCGCAAACGGGTCAAGACCCAGGCGATCGCTTCGGGCAGCCCGACAATCCGGATCGTCGGCCCGAATTACTTTTATTCCCAGTAGACGCCGGCGCGGTCGCGCCGGCGATTGTCGCGTGACGGATCAGAACCCGGCAACGGCCGAAGCGACCGGCACGGTTTCCCGCCCCTGGCGCGACTTCTTCAGGTTCTCCGCGATCAGGAAGATCAGTTCCAGCGCCTGATCCGCGTTCAGCCGCGGATCGCAATGGGTGTGGTAGCGATCCGACAGATCGTTTTCGGAAATCGCCCGGGCTCCGCCGGTGCATTCCGTGACATTCTTGCCGGTCATCTCGACATGAATGCCGCCGGGATGCGTCCCTTCCGCATTGTGAACCGCAAAGAAGGCCTCGACCTCCTTCAGAATGCGGTCGAACGGCCGTGTCTTGAACCCGGTTGCAGCCTTGATCGTATTGCCGTGCATCGGGTCGCAGGACCAGACCACGGAGCGGCCTTCCTGTTTTACCCGGCGTACCAGCGGCGGCAGGAAATCGAACACCTTGTCGGCGCCGAACCGGCAGATCAGCGTCAGACGACCAGCCTCGTCCCGCGGGTTCAGGATGTCGATCAGTTCCATCAGGCCATCGGGCGTCAGCGACGGTCCGCATTTGAGGCCGATCGGATTATGGACGCCGCGGGCATATTCGATATGCGCATGGTCCGGCTGACGGGTCCGGTCGCCCACCCAGATCATGTGGCCGGACGTGGCGTACCAGTCGCCCGTCGTGGAATCGACGCGCGTCAGGGCCTGTTCATAGCCAAGCAGCAGCGCTTCGTGGCTGGTGAAGAAATCGGTCTGGCGCAGGGCCGGCGCCGTATCCGGCGTCACGCCACAGGCACGCATGAAGGCGAGCGCTTCGGTGATGTGCGCCGCCGCATCCCGATAGCGGTCGCTTTGCGGACTGTCCTTGACGAAACCCAGTGTCCACTGGTGCACATGGTCGAGGTTGGCATAGCCGCCCTGGGCGAACGCCCGCAACAGGTTGAGCGTTGCCGCCGATTGCCGGTAGGCCATGTCCAGCCGCTGCGGATCCGGCTCTCGGTCGGCTTCGTTGAAATCGATGCCGTTGATGATGTCGCCGCGATAGCTCGGCAGTTCCAGTTCGCCGGACTTTTCCGTCGGCGCGGACCGCGGTTTGGCGAACTGACCGGCAATGCGTCCGACCTTGACCACAGGCTGGCTCGCCGCATAGGTCAGCACCACGGCCATTTGCAGGAAGACGCGAAAGAAGTCGCGGATGTTGTCGGGATGGTGCTCACTGAAGGATTCTGCGCAATCCCCGCCCTGCAGCAGGAAACCGTCGCCGGCGGCCACTTTGGCTAGGCTGTCCTTGAGCCGGCGCGCCTCTCCGGCAAAAACCAGCGGCGGGTAGCTCGCGATCCGGTCCTCGACAGCGTCGAGGGCAGCCTGGTCCGGGTATTCCGGCACTTGTTCGATCGGTTTAGACCGCCACGAATTGGGTGACCACGTCTGGCCCATCGTCTTTCTCCTGTCTGGATTGACGCCGGCGCCTTCCTGTCACGCCCTGCGTCCGTCGGCGGGTTATACACAGGCCGTTCCGGAATTGCCACAGGTCATTGACCGGCAACAGGAAGCCATTTTTCAGCGGAATCAGTGCGATCAACCCTCTTCGTGGAGGGGTATCAGCCGGAAACCGTCCACCTCCGACAGCAGGCTGTCGAACAGATCCTGTTCCGCATCGCTCAGACGCACGGCGCGCGGATAACGCGGTTGGTGCCGATCCGCGAGCACGACCTGGTCCCATCCATGGGTCTCCTGCACGAACCGTTTCAGACCGGCATCCCCGAACTCCGTCCGGTAACCCTGCATCACCGCATCGACATAACTCTGCCGGATCGGAAATCGCGGGTCGGCCGCGCCGGTATGGGCGGCCTTCGCAATGTAGACATAAAACGCGTCGACCGCATGGTCCTGCTCAAGCGTCAAAGCATCGGCAGGCACCGCAACGCGATCATACCGGGCCTCCCGCTGATCGACCTCCGGCAGATTGTCTTCGGTATCGATCACCAGCAATCCCTGCAGGCTCGAAGCGTTGTCGGGCGTGGCCGTCAGGGCGCAGGCCGGACCGGTTGGCGTGTCGCCCCGGATCCGCCATTCCCTGCGATAGCCGACAAGCTCCGCCCGCACGGCATCGACATAGCGGGTGCGCAGCGTCTGGCGATTGACCAGGGATCCGTATCCGAAGTATCCGATCCGTCGCGTGACCATCTCGTTCAATCCCCTGCCCGTCCGCTGCATTGGAAACCACCTGCCCCGCCGGGCCACGGACTCTTAAGACACCAGCCGCTTGCGGAGAAGCCCCATGACCATCGACCTCGCCCACGTCCGCGCGGACACGCCGGGATGCGAAACCGTGCTGCATTTCAACAATGCCGGCGCGGCCCTGCCGGCGCGGACCGTGCTCACCGCCATGAAGGATCATCTGGATCGGGAAGCCCGGATCGGCGGTTACGAGGCAGCCGACGCGGCGGCTGAGGACCTTGCCGATTTCTATGCCGGACTGGCAGCGCTGTTGAACGCCGATGCCGACGAGATCGCCTTCGTCGAAAACGCCACACGGGCCTGGGACATGGCGTTTTACGGCATCCGCTTCGAGCCCGGCGACCGCATCGTGACCGCCCGCGCCGAATACGTGTCGAACTACCAGGCGTTTCTGCAGGTGCAGAAGCGGATTCCGATCGAGATCGACGTCATCGACAACGATGCCGACGGCCAGGTCGACATCGACGCCATGGCCGCTGCCATCACTGCGCGAACTCGCCTCATCGCGATGACGCACGTGCCGACCCAGGGCGGCCTCATCAATCCGGCCGAAGCCGTTGGCGAACTGGCCCGCGCACACAATCTGCTCTATCTCCTGGATGCCTGTCAGTCAGCGGGTCAGCTCGCGCTCGACGTCGATCGCATCGGTTGCTCCATGCTGTCGGGAACCGGCCGGAAATACCTGCGCGGCCCGCGCGGCACCGGTTTTCTATATGTCCGCAAAGAGGTGCTCGACCAACTCGAACCACCCTTTATCGACCTGCAGGCGGCAACCTGGACGACGCCCGACACCTATGAATGGCGGGCCGACGCACGACGGTTCGAAGGCTGGGAACGGCCGGTCGCCGGCCAGATCGCCCTGGCTCGTGCGGTGCGCTATGCACTTGATCTCGGCATGGACGCCATCGAGGCACGCATTAAGGCGCTCGGTGCCGGCTTACGGGATCGTCTGACCGGCGTGCCCGGCGTCACGGTTCATGACCTTGGCCGCAATCGCGGCGGCATCGTCACCTTCGTCAAGGACGGATTGACGGCGGAGGACGTCAAGCGTCGGCTTGCAGATCGCGGCATGAACGTCTCGGTCAGTGCCGCAAGGAGCGCACAACTGGACCTACCGGACCGCAAGCTCGATGCACTCGTCCGCGCCTCGGTCCACTACTACAATTCCGAGGATGAGATCGACCGGTTCTGCAACGCGGTCGACCGCCTCTGATCCGCCGCCTACTCGGTTTCGGGGCGCACGCGTTCATCCGGTTCGCGCATCGTCACCAATTCTTCCGACACGGTCGGATGCACGGCGACGGTTTGGTCGAAATCGGCCTTGGTGGCGCCCATCTTGACGGCGATTCCCAGAACCTGCGCCAGTTCGCCGGCATCCGGACCGACAACATGGCAGCCAAGAACCTTGTCGCTGTCGGCATCGACGATCAGTTTCATGAACGCCCGCTCCTGACTGCCCGCCAGGACGTTTTTCATGGCGCGGAAACTGGCGCGATAAATGTCCAGATTGCGATGGGTTTCCCGCGCCTCGGCTTCGGTCAGGCCGACGGTTCCGAATTCGGGCTGCGAAAACACCGCAGTCGGAATCATCCGGTGATCCATGCGCACGTCCTTGCCGCCGAACACCGTGTCGGCGAAGGCATGGCCTTCGCGAATGGCAACCGGCGTCAGGTTGACCCGGTTCGTCACGTCGCCGACGGCCCAGACGTTGTCCGCGCTGGTCTTTGAATAGCCGTCGACGACGATCGCCCCGACGGAATCGGTTTCAATGCCCGCCTTTTCCAGCCCAAGATTCTTGGTGTTGGGATTGCGGCCGATCGCGAACATGATCTCGTCCGCCGGCAGGGTACGCCCCTGTTTCGTCTTGCCGACAAGACCGGTGCCGTTCTTTTCGATCGAACTGAAGATGTCGCCGCAAATGACTTTGACGCCTTTCCTTTCCATCTCCTGGTGGATGTGCCGGCGCACATCGTCGTCGAAGCCGCGCAGAATCTCTTCACCGCGATAGATCAAGGTCGTGTCAGCCCCGAGTCCATTGAAGATGCCGGCGAATTCGACGGCGATGTAACCGCCGCCGGCGACCAGGACGCGGTCGGGAAACCGCTCGAGATGAAAGGCTTCGTTGGAAGAGATGACGTGTTCGATACCAGGCAGCGACGTGTCGTAGTTCGGCGTGGCGCCGACAGCGACCAGCACCTTTTCGGCCGTGATCGTTTCGCCGCTGTTGACGAGCCGCAACGTCCCGGCATCTTCGAACACCGCCCTGTCGTCGAACATCTCGACGCCGGCCTTTGTCAGGTTGCTGCGATAGATGTCTTCGAGACGATCGATCTCGCGGTCCTTGTTGGCAAGCAGCGTCGGCCAATCGAAGCGTGTCGGGCCGACGGACCAGCCATAGCCGGCCGCGTCCTTGAACTCTCCGGAAAACTTCGAGGCGAATACAAAGAGCTTCTTCGGGACGCAACCGCGGATCACGCAGGTGCCGCCGTAGCGGTATTCCTCCGCGACGCCGACCTTGGCGCCATACGTTGCGGCGATGCGCGCCGCGCGGACACCGCCGGACCCGCCGCCGATAACGAAGAGATCGTAGTGTCTGGCCATGAAACCCCCTGAAGCGCCGGAACCGGCCGTCGGATACGGTCGGAGGTGGGATGGGTCGGCACATTCTGGCGCCGAACCGGGACGGGCCCGCACGCCGGTTCGTGCAGGGTCCGCATATCGTCAGACGGTCGCCGAATTCAAGACTGCCGACCGGAAGGCTCCGCTTCTATTGCGCCTCGGGACGCAGCTTGTCCTCGAGATCCTCGCGCACCATGTCGATGATCTCGACGGAAAGGCGGTCGCCCCATTGCTTGGCCGTGACCGCGCTGTCCTGCAGGAGAGCGCCGGACTGGGCAGCAAACTTCTGGCCCGGTTCGGAATTGAAAAAGACGGAAATCGCCTCGATCTCCTCTTCAGTAAACCGTGCCGCCCACAGGTTGACCACGTCCCTGTCAAGCTCAGCGCGCCGCGGCACGAGCGACAGTGCAGCGGTTGTCGTCGCCTCTTCGATCTCGGCGGCGAGCGCGGGATTGTTGCGCACGAACAGCGCCCGTGCCTGCTCGGCCATGCCGGGAATAATCTGATCGAAACTGTTGAACACTTTCAGGGCGCGCATGACGTCCCGTGTGTGTTGCAGATGTTCTTCGCTGAAGGTTTCTTGCGCGGTAACCGGGGCAGTCGCCGGCACAACCAGCACGGCTGTCACACCCATCACCGCACCGGCGATCACTCCCGCCACGATTTTCCTGTCTATCATCGCTTCTTTGACTCCATCTCTGTCCCGCAAGCCGCGCCAGGCGTGCCGCCGCGTGCGGTCTCAATCCGTTTATCTTTCAAGCCTTTCGACGCCATCCTCGGACGCGATCAGGGCATGCGTTGCAATTCCGAGAAACAGTCCGCATTCGACGACGCCCGGCAGCAGCGTCAGCGATGCTTCAAGGTGTTCCGCGTCGTCGATGCGGTGCAGATCGGCATCGGCGATCACATTGCCGTTGTCGGTCCGAAACAGCGCGCCGTCAGCATTGGCGCGCAACGCGACCGACCCATCGTAACCGAGCGCGGAAAGATGCGTCCGGACCCGTTCCAGCGTCGACAGATGCCCGAAGGCAACCAATTCGATCGGCAAAGGAAACCGTCCGAGCTGTGCCACTTTTTTGGCCGCATCCGCGATCACCAGCATGCGGTCGGACGCAGACGCCACGATCTTTTCGCGCAAGAGCGCGCCGCCCCCACCCTTGATCAGGCGAAACGCACCGTCGATCTCGTCCGCGCCGTCCACGGTAAGGTCGAGCGTCAGCAGAACGTCCAGGTCCTCGACCGGCACACCCGAACGCCTTGCATGGTCCTCAGTCACCGACGACGTCGCCGTGCACCGCACATCCAGACCCTGCCGGATGCGCTCGCCGAGCAGCGTTACGAAATGTGTCGCCGTCGAACCGGTGCCGAGGCCGAGTTTCATGCCCGGCTCGACGAAGTCGAGCGCTGCCGCCGCTGCACGCCGTTTGAGATCATCGCTCATCGGTATCGAAGAATCCTACAGCCCCGCCATCAGCATGTATTTGGTTTCAACGAACTCTTCCACGCCATGATGCGAGCCTTCCCGCCCGATTCCGGATTCCTTGACACCGCCAAACGGCACGAGTTCAGAAGAAATTATGCCGGAATTGATCCCGACCATGCCGTATTCGAGCGCCTCGGCGACTCGCCACACCCGACCGATATCGCGCGCATAGAAGTAGGAGGCAAGTCCGAATGGTGTATCGTTCGCCATCGCGATCACGTCCTCTTCGTCCTTGAACCGGTAGACCGGCGCGACCGGGCCGAAAGTTTCCTCGTTTGTGATCAGCATGCGCGTCGTCACATTTTTCAAAACGGTGGGTTCGAAGAACGTGCCGCCGAGCGCGTGCCGGCCGCCGCCGACCACGATTTCCGCGCCGTTGGCGACCGCATCGGCAATATGCGCCTCGACCTTGTCGACGGCCGCGTCGTTGATCAGAGGTCCCTGGGCGACGCCGACCTCGACACCGTTGCCGACCTTCATCTTGAGAACTTCGGACGCCAGTTTTTCCACGAAGGCATCGTAAATGCCGTCCTGGGCATAGATCCGGTTGGCACAGACGCAGGTCTGTCCCATGTTCCGGTACTTGGACACCATCGCCCCTTCGACCGCCGCGTCGAGATCCGCATCATCGAAGACAATGAAGGGTGCGTTGCCGCCGAGTTCCAGTCCGACTTTCTTGATCGTATCAGACGCCTGGCGCATCAAGAGCTTTCCGACTTCCGTCGAGCCTGTGAATGTCACGGCCCGGACCGAATCGTGGCTTGTCAGGACAGCCCCGATCTCCCGCGAATTCCCCGTAATGAGGTTGAAGGTGCCCGGCGGAAAACCCGCCCTTTGGGCCAGTTCGGCAACGGCGAGCGCCGTCAGAGGGGTCTCCGTCGCCGGCTTGCAGACCACCGTACACCCGGCGGCCAGCGCCGGTGCCACCTTTCGGGTGATCATCGCCAGCGGGAAGTTCCAGGGTGTGATCGCGCCGACAACGCCGACCGGCTGTTTGATGCAAACCACCCGGGCATCCGGCCGGAAGCTCGGGATCGTCTCGCCGTAAATGCGTTTGGCTTCCTCGGCAAAAAACTCGGCAAACGCCGCACCATAGGCGACCTCGCCGCGGGACTCGGCCATCGGCTTGCCCTGCTCGCTCGTCATAATGAGCGCGAGGTCCTCCTGATGCGCCATCATCAGATCGAACCAGGCACGCAGCACCGCACCGCGTTCCTTGGCGGTCTTGGCGGCCCAGGGTTTGAACGCCGCTTCGGCATGGGCGACAGCATCGCGGGTTTCGGCCTCGCCGAAATAGGGAACCCGCGCAAGCGTCTCGCCGGTCGCCGGATTGGTAACGGCAACACTCGGCTCGCCGGACCAGGCGCCATTGACAAGACATTGCTCCTTCAGGAGCGACGGTTCGGACAAATTCATCACACCCTCCCACGGCGCCGGTATCTTGATGTTTCCGCCGCTATTCGAACCCGGCGCGCACGGTCGACCTGATGCCGCGAATCCGGTTGCCGAATACGGCGCCCGTTCAGCGGATCGCCATACAAGGCGCAGCTCTTAACACGGCCCGCGCAACGGACTCAATCGGAGGATCGGTTTTCGCGACATCGAAGCTGCCGGCATCGCGGACACTTGTGCATGAGGAGCACCATGATGCGGAATCCCTGGCGTGCATTGCCCGCCTGACGGGCGGTTCCCGGCCTTAGTTGCTGAGAACATTTACATGGGATTTACCAAAACGGGCGACACTTCCCGCACTGAACTACACGTGGGGAAAATAATGTTCGGGCGAGCGTTCAAATCTGACGGGCATGCACCGCATGCCGCTGGCGATGTGGGATCGCCCGACGACGAAGGCCCGATCGACGAGTGTCTTGCCATCCAGCCGGATCCGGCGGACATCACCCACAATTCCGCAGAGATGGCGAGCGAGGTGATCGCCCGGACATTCGATCTTGTCGAGACCGACATCGAAACCGCGTCGCGGGGGATCAGCGCCGCCACCGGGTCGGTGTGCGACAAGGTCGCCGACAAGATCCGCATGATCGAGGCGATCAAGTCCGATGCCCAGTCGCTTGCCGACCAGTCTGAAGAGGCCAAGGGCAGCGCCAACCAATTGGCCGATGCGCTGGCGGACCTTGCCGCCTCCACCGATCGCATCGGGACGCAGGTCGAAGAGACCAGCGAGCTGGCGGTTTCCGCGGAAACCGTGGCCGACGAAGCCGGTCGCGGCATCGAAGACCTCAAAGAGGCGATCTCGCAGATCGAAAACGTCGTCAACCTGATTGCCGACGTTGCCAAACAGACCAATCTTCTGGCCTTGAACGCGACCATTGAAGCGGCACGCGCGGGCGAAGCCGGCCGCGGATTTGCCGTTGTCGCCGGCGAGGTCAAGGCACTGTCCGGCGAAACCCAGCGCGCCACCGACGAAATCACGGACAAGATCGGCGGCTTGCAGGATTCCGCCCAGCGCAGCATCGCCGCAGTGGACGCAATCATCGAACGCATCGGCCAGCTTCGCCCGGTTTTTGCAAGCGTCAGCGACGCCGTGAAGGAACAGGTCGAAGCGACCAGCCAGATCGGTGACAGCGCCCGGCAGACGGCCGGCTTCGTCAACGATGTGAGCAGCCATATCGAGACGATGTGTCGGACCACCGAGAAAGCGGTCGCGGTGGGCGCGTTGGCGGAAGCGGAATCCCGATCGATGGCCGATCTCGCCGGTGGCATGAACGCGCGTCTGCGTATGATGCTGCGCCAGACCGAGATCGGCGACCGGCGTCGGTCCGACCGGCTTCCGATCGAACTGTCCGGCCAGATCCGGTTCGGCACGGAAGCCGTCACGATCCGAACCGTCGATCTCTCCGACGGGGGATTCTTGTGCAAGACCGACAGCAAGATCCGGACGCCGGTCGGATCGAAAATTGACGCAACCCTTGATCGCATCGGTGCCGTGTCGGCGCAAATCGTGGCTGAATCAGCACTCGGCTTGCATTGTGCCTTTGACGCCTTGCCCGAGTCTTCCAGCACCGCCCTGTCGACCATCCTCGATGCCGTGCGATCGGAGAATGAAACGGCGATCGCAGCGGCCACCGGCGCCGCCAACCGGATCGGCCACCTGTTCGAGGAAGCGCTTGCGGCTGGCCGGATTGGGACGGACGCCTTGTTCGATACCGATTACAAGCCCCTGCCCGACACCAATCCGGTCCAGCTTGCGGTGGCCGGCCTCGACTTTCTGGAAGCGGTCTTGCCGAACATCCAGGAACCGCTGCTTCAGTCGGACCCGAAGATGGCGTTTTGCGCGGCTGTCGACCGCAACGGCTATCTGCCTGTCCACAATGCGATCTTTTCCAAACCGCAACGGCCCGACGATCCCGTCTGGAATGCCGGCAATTGCCGCAACCGCCGGATTTTCGACGACCGGGCGGGCCTGTGCGCCGCCCGCAACCTGCGGCCTTTCCTGGTGCAATCCTATCCGGTCGACATGGGCAACAGCAACATCGTCTGGATGAAGGAGATCGACGCGCCGATCATCGTCGACGGCCGGCACTGGGGCGGCTTTCGCACGGCTTACAAGCTCTGATCGTTCGGAGCATCGTCTGCGGGCTTGCCACCGGACCGGCGATCCCGTAGGCCCGGCCTGTTCTGTTCAGCCGGAGACCTCCATGCCCCGCCCCGTCATCGCCTTCGATCTCGACGGCACCCTGATCGACACCGCGCCGGACCTCGTCGCAACCCTCAACTGGGTGTTGACTGAGGACGGCCATGCGCCCGTCGATCACGCAACGATCCGTCCGACGATCGGGCTCGGCGCCAAGGCGATGATCGAAAAGAGCCTGACCCTTCAAGACCGGGCGGCGCCGGCCGACGAAATTGACCGGATGTTCAAGGCGTTCCTCGCCTATTATGCCGATCACATCGCCGATGAGAGCCGGCCGTTTCCGGGCCTGATCGAGGCGCTCGACGAACTGGAAGCGCGCGGCTGTACGCTTGCCGTCTGCACCAACAAGGGCGAGCGCCTGTCGCGCCTGCTTCTGGAAAAGCTCGACCTCATCGACCGCTTCGCCGCGATCTGCGGTGCCGATACGTTTGCCAAACGCAAGCCGGACCCCTCCCACCTCTTCGGCACGATCAAAAAAGCCGGCGGCAAGGCCGGCCAGGCCGTCATGGTCGGCGATTCCATCACCGACATCACCACCGCCAAGCGCGCCGAAATTCCTGTGATTGCTGTCGACTTCGGCTATACGGAAGTCCCGGTCCGTGAATTGGCGCCCGACATTGTGATTTCGCATTACGACGCGATGATCGAGGCGGTCGAACAGGTAGCGCCGCATGTTCTAAACGGTTTTGGGCGTTAGGTCAGAACAACTGGACAAATCGTTGCAGACTTTATGTTTCGGGCAAATCGGATCCCGACAAAACCGCCACTTTGATCTCATCGTGTTGGAAATCAAGCTTAATGCGATGTGCCACCGCATAGTACAAGAACGCGCGGTTCGGCGGCAAAGCTTGCAGGCCGATTCCTGGTATGATCATCGGCACTTCGATGAGAGCTACCACCTGCTCTGAACGACCGACGAAAAGCGTAAGCATTCCGGGTTCGTCGGCCGTTATGAATTTGCGGCGCTAGACGACGGTCGCATCGTGTCTTTTGGAAATGCCTTCCCATCAGTAGCACCATAATCGCTCTGAGCCACTTGAGGAAAAGCGAGAGATTGTGACCGATAGCACCGAAGACAATGTTGATCGCTTAGTCTTGGGTGCTTGCGAGTTAATTGCAGCCCATTCGGTATCGGTTGTTGATGTAGCCAAAGACCGACCCAATGGCTGCTCGCGGGTACCTTTCCCGTTTGATAGCCAGCGTCACGCGCAGCTTCTGAGCCGCTGCGAAACTCCTAAAGTTGTAGGCGTCAGGCGCGTCGTAGCCACGGTAACCCGCGTGGGCGAAAATGCTTTGGGTTGGAACCGATAATCTATTCGATGTCCGGGACCACCGTCACCAGGACGTGGCCGACGTTGGGATTGACCGGCAACGCCATGGCATAACAAGCGAACTGATCGCCGCATGCACGATTGAGCGCTGTTGGAAGCGAGACCTTAACCCCAAAACATAAGATGAACGCACCTTTCTTTTGCCTATTTCTTGGTGACATAAGTCACATAATCTGCAAGATAAACATGATACTATAGGATAATAAAGTAATATATAAGAAATTTGTAATGATGTTATACTCAATTTATATTTAAAATAAGATTTCAGATTTTCGTATCCACCAATTTAATTGCATAGAAGGAGAGGAATTATGCGAAAGCTGTTGTGCATTCCAATTTTGTTGTGCATGTCGAGCAATGCTTACGCCGATACAGCGATCGTCGTGTCGACAAGCATCCCTGGAATCAAGATTGGTAGCGTGGTCACAGCAACGAGTGCTGGCGAGAACACGTACGAGATCTCGTCCAACGGCGAGGTGGCAGTCACCAACAAAGACGGTCTAGCGTTTAAGGCGTCAGGCCAGGACGGCTGCTTCGAGATCGGCATTGAACAAGCCTACGAACTCTACAAAGAAAGAGTAATTTTCGATGCATTCGAAATCCGGGGGCGCAAGGCCGAGGATCTCGAAAGAGGGCAACAACAATGGGCAGGCGCCTCGCTCGAACTCTCCGCCTCCGTTTCGGCCGGCGCTGGCATTGAAGTCTGCCTAAAGATCGAACAGCCGATCGTGCTCAGCCCCACCTCCACCACCCTTGTGGGCCCACAGAACATGGTCGCAACACGGTTTAGTTCGCTCAATACTCATGTTACCAGCCCGCAATCGCGCCTTGAGGTCTCAGCCAAGATAGAAGCGGGTGGTCAACTGCAAGCCAAGCTTGATGCGTTCTGTACTGATTTTTATCGGGAGGCGCCAAACGAGAAAACCACCTACCGGCCTGCGTTTAACAGGATGGACGCGCTCGTAGAAGAGGTCGCGCGTTCAATTGACACGATCGTTGGCAACACTAACAGGGCCGAATGCATATGGGCAGCACGTGCGCGCACCGCACCTGAATCATATAGGCGTGACGCCATGGCCAAGATTATGCTCAGTCATGCAAAGGAAAATGCCAAGCGTCGCGTGGCCGGCCTGGATACAGAGGGCCTTTCGATCAACGACACTTTAATGGTGATTAACTCCTCCATACGCGAGCTCGCGGATAGCTGCCCGAAGTTGGTTACCCCTTGCGGTCCAGATTGCCAACCGGACGACAAAGCTTACATCGAACCGATGAACGCATCTAATGCACGGCAGATGCAAACCTCGCTGGCGCAGGAAATCGAAAAGCTCGAGACAGGAATCAAGGGTGGCAACCGCTAGCGGCGACAGGGAGCGTAGGCTTTCTTTGCTTGTTGTTCGGAAGGAGTCGGTGCCCCAGCAGAATCGTGCCCGGCCTATCGTAATGTCCAAAGGTGACTGCTCAAATGCCGGGCTCGAACATTTGACGAACGTCCCGCGCGGGACACTGTAACTAAAAAATCGTCCACGGGCATGCCAGCGGTCTGGCGATCCCGCAGGCCCGACCTGTCCTCTATCGACGGAGATTGGCATGCCTCGCCCCGTCATCGCCTTCGACCTCAACGGCACCTGATCGACACCGCGCTGGACATCGTCGCCATCCTGAACCGAGCGCTCTTTGAAGACGGTCATGCGCCCGTCGACCCCACCAAGATCCGTCCGACGATCGGATGTCAAAGGCGTTCCTGGCCTATTGTGCCAATCACATCACCGACGAAAACCAGCCGTTTCCAGGACTGATCGAGGCGCTCGACGAACTGGAAGCCCGCGGCTGCACGCTTGCCGTCTGCACCAACAAGGGTGAGCGCCTGTCGCGCCTGCTTCTGGAAAAGCTCGACCTCATCGACCGCTTCGCCGCGATCTGCGGCGCCGACACGTTTTCCAGACGAAAACCCGACCCGTCCCACCTTTTCGGTACGATCAAGAAAGCCGGCGGCAAGGCCGGCCAGGCCGTCATGGTCGGCGATTCCATCACCGACATCACCACCGCCAAACGTGCCGAGATCCCGGTGATTGCCGTCGACTTCGGCTATACCGAAGTCCCGGTCCGCGAACTGGCGCCGGACATCGTGATCTCCCATTATGATGCGATGATCGAGGCGGCCGAACACGTGGCGCCGCATGTTCTGAACGGAGCGACGTGATCAGGCCAAAGTGCGGCGTTCGTTCGCGACCTTCAAAATCAACCCTGCCCCTTGAGGGATCGCATTCTCGAACCTTTCGGATCATAGGCAGCACCGACCACGACCGTGCCGCCGAACAAACGACCGGCAATGTCGATTTCAACGCGCGACGGTCCATTCTGATCGGCTGGATCCCGTAATGTGCAGAGCGCGACGGCGCGCCCAAGCCGGAAACCATAGGCCGCCGACGTGGTCATGCCGAGGATCTTGCCGTCGGCCAGAACGGGTTCGCCTCCAAGCGGGACCGCCTCCGGATCGTCCAATACAAGTGTGATGATCCGGTTGGTCCGTCGGTGCTCCGGCAGAGCCTTCAAACCCGCGCAGCCGACAAAGCCTTTCTCCTCATCGACCGCGAAGCCGAGGCCGGCTTCATAGGGTGTCGTGTCGGTGTCGATGTCGTGCCCATAGGCAAGAAACCGTTTCTCGATCCTCATGGAGGTCTGGGCAAACAGGCCGGCCGGCTGCGCGCCGGCCTCCAGGATCGCAAGGGCCAGATGTGCCGCGCCTTCAGTGGGCACCGTGAGCTCCCACCCGGCCTCGCCCACATAGGACAGGCGCGCGCCGACCACATCGATGCCGGCAAGAGTTGCCGAAGCGGCGCGAAAATAAGCCAGCGATGTCAGCCTGCCTCCGCCGAGCCGGTCGACAAGACCGGCTGCTCCCGGGCCCATTACCCCGAAGACGGCGAAGTCTTCCGTGACATCGACGACGGCAACATCATCGCCGGAACGAACATGCCGCCTGAGATGGGCAAGATCGCGCCTCACGGCGGCGGTGCCCACATAAAGTCGAAAATGATCCGGCGCCAACCGGACCGCCGTGAGGTCGGACAGGATCCCGCCCGCCTCATTGAGCATCAGCGTGTAGATCGTCGCGCCCACACTTCGATTCATGCGATTGGTGCAGATGCGATCCAGAAAGGTCGCCGCGTCGCGCCCCCTCACATCGATCTTCCCGAAAGTCGACTGATCGAACAGAGCGACGCGATTGTGCGCCGCATCGACTTCCGCAGCGACACGGTCATGCCAGTCCGGCCGGCCAAATGTGAGACCGGGTTCCTCGGTCTTGCCGAAGAAGAGCGGTCGCTCCCATCCGAAGACCTGTCCGAAATGCGCGCCCCGCTCGCACCAGAGCGCATGGGCGGGCAACAGGGTCAGGTTCCGCGCGGTCGACCATTGCCGCCCGGGAAAGGTGATCTCGTAGTGCTTGCCCAGGACTTCAGGGACCCGCGCGGCCAGCACCTCGGCGCTGTTGAAGCAGGCAGGGAAACGGTTCGGGTCGCATTCATGCAGATCCATCGGCAGCGCGCCTGCGCGGATGGCATGGGCCAAGGCCATGCCCGCACCGCCACCGGTCGCGACCCCGACGGAGTTCATTCCGCAGCCCAGGAACAGCCCGCGCGTTTCCGCCGTCTCGCCGAGCAGGAACGATCCGTCAGGCGTGAAGGATTCCGGTCCGTTCAGCAGCATCTTTACCTCCGCCGTTTCAAGCGCCGGCAGACGATGCAATGCGTTTCCCATCATCGGCTCGAAATGGTCCCAGTCCTCCGGAAGCAGCTGAAAGGCGAAGTCCGAACCAAGGATCTCGGGATCAATAGGTTTGCCGAACGGCTCGAAACACCCGACAAGCAGCCCACCGCTGTCGTCCCGGATGTAAAGATGCCCGTCATGATCGGACAGCGTCGGCACGTTGCCGACAATGCCGTCAATCGGCCGGGTCAGCAGATAGAAGTGGTGACACGGCCAGACCGGCACACCGACGCCGCCCATCGCCGCCGCGTCCCGGCTCCACAAACCTGTGCACAGCGCAACCGCATCGCAGCGGACCGGTCCCCGATCCGTCTCGACACCCACCACGCGATTGTCGCGCGTCAGAATCCCGGTAACGCCGGTATCCTCAAAAACGCGGGCACCGCGCGACCGCGCACCCTTGACGAGGGCCGCGCACAGATCGGACGGGCTGACCCGTCCGTCATCGGGCGACCAGACCGCTCCCAAGACGTCGTCGGCGTTCATCAGCGGCCAGCGCTCAAGCGCCGCGTCGCTCGAGATGACCTCCGCGCGGACATCGAAAAGCCGCGCCAGCGACGCCTGCCGTTCAACATGCACCATGCGGTCAGGTGTCGTGGCGATCGACAGCGACCCCTTGTTGATCCACCCGGTCGCCTGCCCGGTCTCGGCTTCGAGGCGGCCATAGAGATCGATCGAATAGCGGATCAGTTCCGTCAGGTTGCGGGTCGACCGAAGCGCCCGAACCTGCGCCGCCGAATGCCATGTCGTGCCGGAAGTGAGTTTGTTGCGCTCCAGCAAGAGCGCATCCGAAACGCCTGACGTCGCCAGGTGAAAGATCGTCGAACACCCCATGACGCCGCCGCCCACAACGACCACGGAGGCATGGGAAGGCAAGGACGGCATCTCGGTCATCGGGGAAGGTCTGTCCGGTTCGATCAGGCAATTTGAAACAAATGTTTTTTCATTTGACATGTCAAGAAACAATTAGAACACTTGAAGCCGGACCTGAGGGAGAACCATGGGAGCACGATCTGAAACCGTCGGAGACGCGATCGGCCGGCACTACCCCGTGCTGAGCGGCAAGCTGCGCGACGCGGCCGATTATGTGGTTCAAAACCCGCTCGACGTGGCCTCACGGAGCCTGCGAAGCGTGGCCGCCGAGGCGGCCGTCTCACCTGCCACGTTTTCGCGCCTGGCGCGCCAGATCGGGTTCGACAGTTACGAGGCGATGCGCGAAGCAAGCCGCACCGAGATCGGCCAGCAAACCCAGGCCTTCTCGGAAAAGGCGCGGCGTCTGCAGGCTGAAAACAGTGACGGGGTCCGCCATTTCTTCGACCGACAGGCCGAAGCCTGCGTCGCCAACATCGACGCCACATCGCGCCTTGTCAGCCGTGAACGCATGGACGAAGCGGCACGGACCCTCGGTCGGGCGCGCCGTGTCATCGTTGTCGGCGGGCGCAGTTCGGCAGGGCTGGCCGACTATTTCTGCTACATGGGCAGCTGGCTTTCAGCCGACTGGCGACGGGCAGACGTTCCCAGTGCCGGTATCGGCCAGGCGCTGGTCGATGCCGGCCCGAAAGACGTCGTGTTTGTTATCGTCAAGGCGCCGTTCACGCCACGATCGCTGCACGCGGCAGAAAGCGCATCCGCAAAAGGCGCAATAGTCATGGTCGTCACCGACAGCCATACCTGTCCGGCTTTGTCCCACGCGACGCATGGTTTCATTCTGCCGTCCGAAAGCCCGCAGTTTTTCTCGTCTTATGCATCGACCGTCGTTTTTCTGGAGGCTTTGATCGGCATGCAGGTTGCGCAGGGCGGCAAGCCTGTACAAACTCGCATCCGGGAATTGGAGAAACAAAACCGCGACTTGGACCGAAAGTGATTGCCGGGTCCAATTCAAAAGATCCTAGACGGAAACCCGCCAACAACAAGAGGAAGTAATCATGAAAAGAATGCTTGCAGCCACAACGGCCGTCGCAATGTTCATGTCGTCGACAGCGGCCTTTGCCGCCGCTTGTACCAACGAGACCTGGAACCGCGTGATGGAGCGCGGCAAGATCGTGGTCGGCGTGAAGGCCGACTACAAGCCCTGGGGCTATCGCGATACCAATGGCGACATTGTCGGCATGGAAGTCGATATGGCCAAGGACGTCGCCGACAAGATGGGCGTCGACCTGGAAGTGGTCGCGGTCCAGTCGTCAAACCGGATGCAATTCCTTGAGCAGGGCAAGATCGATCTGATGATTGCGACCATGTCCGACCGCAAGGATCGCCGTGAGATCGTCGGCATTGTCGGCCCCAATTATTACACGTCCGGCACCAACATCATGTCGGCCAAGCAACTCGGCCTCAAAAGCTGGGAAGACCTGCGCGACAAGCCAGTTTGCGGCAAGCAGGGCGCGTTCTACAACCAGATCGTCGAGGAACGTTATGGCGCCAAGATCGTCGCGTTCACCGGCAATGCGGAGGCCAAACAGGCGCTGCGCGACCGCAAGTGCATCGCGTGGGTCTATGACGATTCCTCGATCGGATCCGACCTCGCCTCCGGCAATTGGGACGAGTTCGAAATGCCGCTTCAATCCGAGGACGACAATCCCTGGGCCCTGGCGGTACCGCTCGCCGAAAAGAATTGTGTCTTCGGCCAGTTCATGTCCGGCATGCAGTACAACTGGCACCAGTCCGGCGCCCTGATCGAACTCGAGAAAAAATGGGGCATCCAGCCCACCGCCTATCTCAAAGACAAGAACGAAAAATACAGCGACTGGCTCACGGAGTAATCCGGCACGAGGGGCGCCGCCTCAGGCGCCCCTTTTTTGTAGGACGGGCAAGGATTGCGGGGGCTGAATGCTGGACCTGTTCCGGGAGTTTTTCCTCCAGCTTGCGGAAGACCATCCGCGCTGGAACTTCATCTTCTTCCACGAAGAGCGATCCTGGAACCGCATCGTGGAGGGGCTGTATTACACAGTCATGCTCTCGGTCGCCTGCGTCGTCTTTTCGGTGATCATCGGCATCGTCGGCGCCTGGGCCCAGGGGTCCCCGTCCCGCGTCCTGCGTGCCATCGTCCAGGGCTACATCCAGTTCTTCCGGAACACGCCGCCCTTCGTCCAGCTGTTGTTCTTCTACTTCGCGCTCGGGCAGTTCACCCCGACCTATTCGCCCGACGGATGGTTGCAACAACCGATCATTTCCAATGTTGGCTGGGCCATCATTTCGCTGTCGTTTTTTGCCGGCGCCTTCAACGTGGAGATTTTCCGGGCCGGCATCGAAGCGGTTCCGGAATCGACGCGCGAGGCGTCTGAATCCCTCGGTTTCTCGCGGCTGCAGACCTATACCGAAGTGGTCTTTCCGCTGGCCTTCCGGGTCTGCCTGCCGTCGCTGAACAACAATCTCGTCAATCTTATCAAGACCACGACGCAGGCCTTCGCCATTGCGGTGCCTGAACTCCTCTACCAGGCCGTCACGATCTGGAACGACTTTCCCTCCGCGCAATACCCGACGATGCTCTTGCTCTTCGTGGTCTATATCGGACTGGTTGGCGTTCTCGTTCTGGGCATGAACCGTTGGGAACGCGCCTTGTCGATCCCCGGCTACGGGACGCGCGCATGACCGGATCCCGTTCCTCCCTGCATGCCGTCCCCGGAATTCCGGGCGTCACCCGCGAAGCCTCGACCGACCTGGCTGTGCTCAAACCCTTCGATCCGGCGGGGCGCACGACCCATGATCCGCTGATGCTCTCGCGTTTTCTCGCCTCGCTCGGCTGGCGCGGCATGCTGGTGATCGCGGCGATCATCGCGCTCTGGCCGGCCCTTGCGATGGCACAGGGCCGCTACACCTACACGGAAGCCTTCCAGGCCTTGTTCAAATGGATCCCGTTCATCGTGGTGGACGGCTTTCTGTTCAACATCCTGATCAGCTTCTTTGCCATGGCCATCGGCACGGGCCTCGGCGTTCTGCTCGGATTGATGCAGATATCGCCGCTGCGCCTAATCCGATACCCGGCAATCTTCATCACCCAGCTCTTTCGGAATTCGCCCTGGCTCGTGCTGTTGTTCATCGTGCTTCTGGCCTTCCCCTTCGAGTTTGAAATCTTCGGACTGATCATCCCCTTCCCGGCCTGGATGAAGGCTGTCATCGGCCTGTCGCTGCCGATCATGGCCAACATTGCCGAGGTCGTGCGCGGGGCGATCAACTCGGTCCCGTCAGGGCAATGGGAAGCGGCCGAAAGCCTTGCGTTTTCGCGCCGCCAAACCCTTTTCGAAATCATCCTGCCGCAATGCTTCAAGCGCATGATCCCGCCGTGGATGAACTGGTACGCGATCCTGACCATGGCCACGCCGCTTTGCTCGCTCCTGGGCGTGGAGGAGATCATCAATCTCTCCCGTCAGGCGATCGAGGCGGAGGACAACCATCCGGAGCTGCTGGTGCCGTTCTTCGGCTTCGCGCTTTTGATCTTTTTTGCCTATTGCTACCCGATTGCGCGCTGGACGATCGCCCTTGAGCGCAGATTCGCCGTCAAACTCTAGTCCGGACGACACACCATGACCCAAGCGCAAACTGGAGCCTGGACACCCGATCAGCCGATCGTCTCGCTTCGCGATGTGTACAAGAGTTTCGGCGAGCTTGAGGTTCTGAAAGGCGTCTCGCTCGACGTCATGAAGGGCGAGGTCATCTGCATCATCGGGCCGTCCGGGTCGGGTAAGTCCACGCTCATACGCTGCATCAATGCGCTCAACGACATCCAGAAGGGCTCGATCCAGGTCGAAGGCCAAGAAGTGCACGCGCCCGATCTCGACAAGCTGGAACTGCGCAAAAAGGTCGGCATGGTGTTCCAGCAATACAATCTCTTTCCCCACAAGACCGCGCTCGAAAACGTCATGATGGCGCCGATCAAGGTGCTGAAGGAGCCAAGGGCCCAGGTCGAGGAACGCGCCCGCTCGCTCATCAAGAAGGTTCGTTTGGAGGGCAAGGAGGACAATTATCCCGGTGAATTGTCCGGCGGGCAGCAGCAGCGTGTCGCGATTGCCCGATCACTGGCGATGAACCCCGATGTGATGCTGTTCGACGAGGT
>JANQQB010000437.1 GCA_028285165.1 Rhodobiaceae bacterium | reverse complement strand
CATAGGTCATGCTGGAATGCGTGCCCCAGACCGGATGGGATTGGACGTCGGTATCGAACCGCGCCTCGACGGCGACACCAGGACAGGAGGCAAGGATCCGGCTCTCTTCGTTCGCCGTGAACGCGTCCGCCGGAAACGGCCTCAGGCTGCCCGCCGGCGTCGCCGTCATGCGCACCCGACCGCCGGTCATCGCCTCGCACAGGCCGCACCCGATGCACAGGCCGGATCGCACAACTTCCGCGACCGATCCCGCGGTCCGTGCCCGGTTCATTTCAGAGCAGCCTGTATCCATAGGCACGATCCTTGCTGTCAATGGTGACCGTTCAGCCGGCTTTCCGAATGGATAGCCGGCGGCGTAATTCAGATTTCACATTGGCCCGGTATGGACGGCAGAAGTCAACGGCCGAGAAGACAGGCGTGCGCCGGCGCTGACGGACCTCCATCACGATCCACCCGCTGACATCAGGATTGAGCCCGATGAGCTTCACGAAACTGCTTCGCGCAGGGGCATTCGCCGTGGTGGCGATGGCCCTTGTTCCGGTTCAGGCCAGCGCCCGCGATCTGACGATCGCCGTCCAGAAACTTCCCGACGTGCTCGAACCCGCCATGGAGAATTCGAACGTGCACCTTCGGGTCATGTATTCGATCTTCGAAACGCTCGTCAAAACCGACTACCGCGACGGCGGCACCCTGAAACCGGCATTGGCGACGGCCTGGGAAATCGAAAGCCCGCGCTCCATCGTGTTTACTCTGCGCCAGGGCGTGACGTTCCAGAACGGCGAGGAAATGACGGCCGAGGACGTCGCTTGGGCCTTCAGCCCGGAACGGTTGACGGTCAAGGGCGGCGACGACAAGGCAACGGTGGTCGTCAAGCCGTTCCTCGGCAACGTCGAGGGCGGCGAGGTGATCGACCGCTACACGGTCCGGATCCGCATGAAGAAGGATGATGCCCTGATCCTGCAGCGCTTCGCCAACTATCCGGCGCAGATCGGCTCGAAAAAGGCGTTCGAGGCCGCCGGCGGCAGCTGGACGGAATGGGCAAAGGCACCCGTCGGCACCGGACCGTATTCGGTGAAGGAATATGTCTTCGGCGATCGTCTCGTGCTGGAACCGTTCGACGGCTATTGGGGCGACCACAAGGCCGCTGCCGACAGCGTGACCTTCGTCGTCGTGCCGGAAATCGCGACCCGCATTGCCGGTCTGCGCTCCGGCCAGTTCGATATCATCACCGAAATCGGTCCCGACCACATCGAGGAGCTTGAACAGGCGTCCGGCGTCGGCGTGACCGGCGGGCCGATCCTGAACATTCGCGGTCTCATCTACGATAGCAGCAACGACGTGCTGGGCGACCCGCGTGTCCGCCAGGCTCTCAATCTGGCCATCGACCGCCAAGCCATCGTCGACAGCCTTTACGGCGGCATGACGGAAGTGACGCGCGGCTGGCAGATGGACGTGTTCGGCGCCATGTATCTGGCTGACCGGCCGAAGCCGGAATTCAACGTCGAAAAGGCCAAGGCGCTGTTGCAGGAAGCCGGCTATGACGGCCAGGAAATCGTCTACCGGTCCCAGCAGGGCTATTACACCAACCAGGGCGAGACCGCCCAGATCCTGACCGCCATGTGGAAGAAGGCAGGCCTCAACGTGCGGCTCGACATGGTCGAGAACTGGGGCCAGATCTACGAAGACAATGACGAGCGGCACATTTTCGACGGGTCGTTCACGGCCTATTATCCGGATCCGGTCGGTCAGATCTGGCGCCGGTTCGGTCCGAACGGCTCCTGGGTGCAGCGCGGCATCTTTGCAAACAACGAGGAATTCCTGAAGCTCGGCAGCGTCCTGGAATCCAACCCGGACACCGAAGTGCGACGCGATGTGTTTGCCCAGCTTCTGGACAATTTCGACCAGGACCCGCACGGCTCCACACTGCACGCCCTGACCCAGTTCTATGGAATCCGGGACGGCGTGAACTGGAAGCCCTATCCGACCCAGTACATGAACCTCACGACCGCGGAACTCGCCTTCGACGAGTAGCGGGCCGTGGATAGCGGTTCGGAACCGAAAACACCGCCGCGTTCCGACGCGGCGGTTCCCGCATTGTCGGTGTCCGGCCTTTCCGTTGCTTTTGAAACCGACCGCGGCCGGATCGAGGCCGTGCGGTCGGTCGACCTGACGCTCGGTCGTGCGGAGATCGTCGGCCTGGTCGGGGAATCCGGTTCCGGCAAGACCGTCACATGCCAGGCGCTTCTCGGCCTGCTGCCGCAGACCGCCCGTATCTCTGGCCGGATCGCGGTCGCCGGAACACCCATCGAGCCGTCCCACGACAAGGCGTTTGCCCGCCTCAGGGGCCGCACGCTGTCGATGATCTTTCAGGATCCGATGAGCGCTCTCGACCCGCTGATGACCGTCCGCGGCCATCTGTTCCAGCGTCTGCGGCGCAACGGCTATGCCGGCGATCCGCGAATACGGGCGGCCGAGCTTTTGGCCCGCGCCGGCATTGCCGATGCCGCACGCGTTCTCAAATCCTATCCGCACCAATTGTCCGGCGGCCTTTGCCAGCGAGCCGTGATCGCCCTGGCGCTGGCCGGCGAGCCGGAATTGCTGGTTGCCGACGAACCAACCACGGCACTCGACGTGACGATCCAGGCACAGGTGCTCGATCTGATCGCCGACTTGAGACGAAATGCGGGGCTTGCCGTCATCCTGATCAGCCACGACCTTGGCGTGGTGGCGGAGATCTGCGACCGGATTGCCGTCATGTATGCCGGCCAGATCGTCGAAGCGGGGCCGGT
>JANQQB010000428.1 GCA_028285165.1 Rhodobiaceae bacterium | reverse complement strand
AGTCGGAAACATCCGACTTGTCGCAGGCCGGATGCTTTGACGCTGCGGCGGCGTTGCGGTCCGCTTATGATGCTGGGCATCACAGCGCGAACCGCGCCTACCCGCAGCGCCAAATCATTCCGGTCAAATGGGTCAATAATCATCACCGTTGGTATAAAACCTTGGGCCGGCCGGTTCATGACAAGACGGATTGGGAGGGTCGGCCGGTTCGGTAACGGCGAATGAGCGGCTGGAGCGCCTGGGAACGCTCCCTTGCCGTGATCCGGCAGAAGCCGACCGGGTTCGTGGTAGTTGTGTCGGCCAAGGAGCCGCCCCACAAAAACGCACCGCCGGCCGCCTTCCGGCCTCAACACAAATGGCGCCTATTGCAACCCCGCCGGATCGATGGTCCCCATCCGACAGCCGGCCGGGACCGGATCCGCGGCGAGAAGCAGGTCCGCCAGCGTGCTGTCCGGACCGATCACACCCCGAAGATGAATCCGCATTTCCTGGATCAGGTTCCGCCCGCCATCGCGCTTGCACTGGAACGCAACCCGGTCACCAGCCCCGGCACCGAAGGCCTCGTCGAACCGTGCCCGGATAGCGCGCGTCTCAACCTCCGCCCCGACATGCCCGGCAAGGAAGGCCGCGACGGGCGAGGCGTTGATCGCATCCACCAGGAGCAGCGTGTCGTCATAATACTCGTCCGCGCCGCCCGCGCCTTTGTGACAGGTGCCATGTTTGATCCATTCATGGCGATCGAGGAAACTGGCCGTCCCAGGCATCGCCACGGACAGCGCTTTGCGGGTAGCCGCGTCGACGTCCACCGCGGGGAGTTGCGACCAGCGGCCGGCCTTGCTGTGATCGAGCAGAACCTTCGGCACGTCGCAATAGACATTCGACCGCGGTTGCGGCCACAGGCCGTGGATGGACAATCGTGTTTCGGTCACCGGCAACAGGCCGTCGTTCAGCTGCTCGCACTCGGTCTTGTTCGGCCGGATCTCGCAAAACGCCGGCTGCCAACTCAGAGCCAGCAGGTTTTCCGTGGATTCGTCCCCGGTCGGCGGCGTGACGACCACATCCGGATCGCCCGGATCCGGCGCGACCGCCGTGCCCGCCTCGACCACATGAACCCCGCAGCGAGCGTGCACCCAACGGTCGGTGGTCACCGGCGCGTCCGGCACCTGCATCTGGTAAAAGTCGCCACCGGCCTTGTTGAGCCCCTTGATGACATAGGCCCGCATCCGTTCCGTTTTGACATTGCCGGGATTGGTGCGCGTGTTTTTCGATTGATAGGCCTCGCAGGCCTCAAGGGCGACAAAGAAGCCTTCCAGTCTTTCAAACGACGCGGCCGGCGTGACCACCGAAAGGAAGAGCGCCGAAAAAACTGCCATTGAAACACGCATGAACCGGGCCTCCCGCGATTAGGCTCAAAGCCGCCAAAGGAAAACAACCACAAACCGTAAGTAGAACCAAAGTGTTCTACACCGTAACTGAACCACTTGGCGGTTTTGTCTCAAAAAAGACCGGCACCAGGAAAACGAACCGGCGGGATTCGCCGGTTCCCGATCAAACCAGGGTAGCGATATGGCTGTTCCGGGATTTCAGGAACGCTGTGAGGCGTTCGGCATAGTCCGGCGAAGCGGCCTTGCGATCGGAGGGACGGTCCCGAATCCAGTCGCGCCACAGGCGAGCGACCGGAGCGTCAGCCAGCAGGCCGAAATCGGCAATCGTGTCGAAAACGTCCAAATACCGGAAGACCGTTCCCCAGACACCATCGACCAGATGGTAGGCGCTGCCGGCGAAGTAGGGACCTGCGATTTCCGGCTCCACGCGGTTGAACTGTGCGGCCAGGGCATCGCGCCGAGCATCGAAGGCCGATGCGTCCGGCGCGGAATAGAATGCGCCGATTGCGTTCAGTGTTTCGGAGGCGAACGCGATCCACGCGCGGTGCCGCGCCTTTTCCAGCGGGTCGCCGGGATAGAGAGAGCCCGGGGTCACCTCATCGAGATAATCGGCGATCACCTGGCTCTCGAACAGGGTCGTGCCGCCGACCCACAGCACCGGCACACGACCCATCGGCGACAGATCGAGAAACCAGTCGGGTTTGGCGCGCAGATCGATGTCGGTCCGTTCGAAAGGGACCTGCTTTTCCGTCAGCACAATCACCGCTCGCTGCACGTAGGGACAGAGCGCATGGCTGATCAGATGCGGTTTCGCGGACATGAGATAACCTCCAACAGGTGGGCTTCAGGCAGGTTTGACGTGGCCGCGCGGAAGCGGCACTGACGCGACCAGGGCGAACCGTCCGTCGCCCAACAGGAACTGGGTGAAACCGAGAAGCGTCAGATAAAGCGGGTATTCCCACCCGCCGTTCGGATAGCCGAACATCCAGCCATTGCCGGCATGCGCCCAGGTGGCGCCCGCAAGTACGGGTGTCAGAAGAAGCGCGACCCAGCGGGCCTGGATTCCCAGCACCAGACACAGCCCGCCCACCGCCTCGGCACCGAAGACCGCGTAGGCGGACCAGCCCGGCAAGCCAAGCGAGACAAAGAAATCTGCCGTGCCCGGCAGGGCGAAAACGAACAGTTTCAGGACCCAGCTGTGGGCAATGAACATCAGGCCCAGAGCGACCCGCAAAAGAAAAACGGCCGTGCCGGTGAGTGTGTCTTGCGACATGATGGACTCCATATCAATGCATTTGCATGTATATGAATGCAGATGCATGCATTGTCAAGCTTGATGCAATTGCATGAATATGATTGGGTCGAAGGATGCACACCGAACCCGCACAATCGACAATTCGCGCCTGGATCCGACTGGTGCGCGCCCATCACCGGGCCTTGTCAGGCATTGAGACTGCGCTCAAGCAGAACGGCTTTCCGCCGCTGTCCTGGTATGATGCGCTGCTGGAACTGGACCGGGTCGGCGATTCCGGCTTGCGGCCCTTCGAGCTCGAAGAAAAGCTGCTCCTGCCGCAATATGGTTTGTCGCGGCTACTCGCCCGGATCGAGACGGCCGGTTATCTGACGCGGCGCCCGGCAGCCGGTGATGGCCGGGGCCAGGTCATCGCGATCACCGAAAGCGGCCGCGCCCTGCGCGCCCGCATGTGGCCGGTTTATGCAACGGCCCTGCAGACGACCATCGGCGATCACCTGGAAGACGAAGAGGCCCTGACGCTTGCCGCGCTCCTTGAGCGGGTCGCTGGGTGAGGATCGGGACGACCACGCCGATTACCGTCGGATCGACCGGGTACCGTCACGGCGTGATCGGCGACCGGGCATCCGCCAGCACGCGGCCGCCGATGGCGACAAAACAGACACCGGCCATCTGCTCGATCCGGTGACGCGCCTTCTGAAAGCGGCGCATGACCGGCGGCGACGACATGAACATGCTCACCCCGGTATACCATGTGAACGTGCTCACCATAACGAGCCCGATCATCACGCCCATCAGCCAGAGCGGCGTCTGGTCGGTGACGGCTGTTGCGAACACGCTGGCGAACAGCACGATCGCTTTCGGATTGGTCAGCGTAACGAGGAAGCCGAATATCGCCGGATTGCCGGCCCGTCGCTCGGCCGCCGGGTCGATCTCGATCGGAGCGGGTTTGGCAAAAAACAGCCTGATGCCGAGATAGATCAGGTAGCTGCCGCCCAGGATTCGGACCAGCCATGTCAGCCATTGATATTCAATGAGCAATGCCGAAAGGCCCAGCAGGCTGAGCGTCGCATAAAGGCCGAGGCCGAGCGTAACGCCGAGGGTCGTCAGGATCCCGGCCGACAGGCCGCGGGTCATAGACGACCGAACGACCGCGACAAAATCCGGCCCCGGCAGCATCAGCGCCGGGATAAAGACGGCAAACACGCTTGCCAGCACGATGAGGGTATCCATCGCAGCGCTCCTTGGATCGAAGTGGTCATTTGGGCGCGTGCCGATTGGAATTGCAACAGACAATACCCCATCCGGTTTCAACGACCGGAGTGGGCCCGCCGAAACGCCCGTCTGTCTTCAATAGATCCACTGGGCCGGTACATGCACGGAAATGGCCTCGCCGGCGCGGGCCAGTCCCGGCCGGTCGACGCTCGCCACGACCCCGCGTAATCCCTTGGCCGCTTTGGCGAAGCCGGTTTCCAGACCCTCGACATCGGGATAGCGGTCCTGAACGGCCCGCCCCGCCTGGCGGCAGGGGGCGTTCTGTTCCTCGATCCGCAGGACACAGGCCTCGCCGAAAAACAGAAGGGTGCCGGCCGGCAGGTAGGAGAAATTCTCCACCCCCTGTACGACAACGTTGGCCCCGATCCACGCGGCTGCGATCGTCGGCACATCGAGGGCTTCGGAAATGGCCGCAAGGTCTTCCACGCTGACGAGGGAGATCTGGCGCACATTCCGGATATCCGTGCCGCGCTTGTACCACGGCGTTCGGGCGTCCGCGGCGCGGGTCCATCCGGCATGGCTGTCGTCCGCAATGCCCTCAAAGGACAGGTCGAGTGCCTTCACGGGCTTGGTCCGGAACCCCTCGCCGGCCGGCGTGAGCACCGCCAGCGCGCGGGCCTCCAGTTTCTTTCTGGCTGTGATTTCGACCACGTTCCGTCCCTGGACCTGTTGGCGTTTTCAAGAAGGCGGCGGCTACCAGGGCAGGTCGGTGCCGTCGTAGTTGATAAAGGATCCCGACTGCGCCGGCGTAAGGCCGGTCACGACCTTGAGGATGCCGGCCGCGCTCTCCTCGACGGCAAGGTCCGCGCTGCTCCCGCCCATATCCGTGCGAACCCAGCCCGGATGCATCGAGATCACAGTGACGCCGTCGTCCCGTAGATCGGTCGCAAGGCCCTGCATGACCTTGTTCACGGCGGCCTTGGAGGCACGATAGGCGATGCGGTCCGACGATTGGAACGCCATCGATCCCATCTTGCTGGAAATTGTCACGATCCGCGGATTGTCGCCCTGGCGCACATTCTTCAGGAAGGCATGGATGATGCGAAGCGGACCCAGCGTGTTGACGTCGAGCGTCTGGGCAAATCCGTCGAAATCCATATCCAGGGTCGATTGCGGTTGCGGGCCGATAATGCCGGCATTGTTGATGAGAATGTCCACCGGGCGATCAAAGACCGCGGCTGCGGCCCGGATCGAGTCCGGATTGCTGACATCGAGCGTCAGAACCGACAGGCGGCCGCCTGCGGACGCCTTCAGATCGTCGAGCGTTGTTTCCGCTCCCGCGCGCGCGGTTGCTATGACATCGTGCCCGTCGGCCAGCGCCTGTTTCACGAGTTCGCGGCCAATGCCCCGCGCCCCGCCCGTGATGAGCAAGGTGGCCATGTGTTTTCTCCATCGACGACCGCAACCGGTCAGGAATGCCGTGCGTGCGGGTACCTTATCGAGTGCGGACCTGAAATCCAAACCTCATCGCAATTCCCGCGAATGCGCATTTCATCTCGGTCAATCCAGCCTTTTCGGAATCTTAACTGTACGGCCCTAGGGTGCGCGCGAGTTATCGGTGTGGGGTATGCGTCGTGCGGCAGTTCAGCGTAACGCGGCTGGAAATCTGGCCCGCTGAGAGATTCGTGATCGTCCTGTCGCTGGCCGCGCTGGCGATCAATCTGGTCCAGATCTTCTGGCGCGGCATCGACGTCGACTGGGCCGGATACAGCGTCACGGTCGGGGTCGCGCTCGCGACATTTGCCGGCGGCCAATACTACCGGCTTTCCGGCCGCAGCGAACGCATCGGCGCTGCGCTGACCGGCACCGCTCTTCTGGTGTTCTTCACCATGGCGATTTCCGCCTTCAATTATCTGCTGATGCCGATCACCCGGCCCTCCATCGACCCCGCTCTGGTCCGGTTCGATGCCCTGTTCGGCTATCACTGGCCCGACATGATCGTGCTCGCGGCGCAATATCCGATACTGAGCGAAGTCCTCAGATATGCCTATATCTCGACAATGCCCCAGATCGCGTTCCTGCTCATCGTGCTCGGGCTGACGGGCCGGGTGCGCGACCTGCATGACCTGATTGCCTTCGTCGCGATCACCGCAACGATGGCCATCGTCTTCTGGGGGTTCTTCCCGTCACATGGCGCGAGTTCGCAATTCACGCTGCCGGCCGACCTGGAACAGGCCGTCAATCCGGTGCTCGGAACGGTTTACGGACAGGAATTGGTCCGGCTTGCCGCCGAAGGTCCCGGCAGGCTTGCGCCGGACGAGATCCGCGGCCTGATTGGATTTCCGTCCTATCACACCGTGCTGGCACTCATCGCGGTCTATGCAGCCCGCAACCTGAAATGGGTGTTTCCGGTCTTTCTGCTGATCAACATCCTGATCATCCCGGCAACGCTCATGCAGGGCGGTCACCACCTTGCCGACATACCCGCCGGCTTCGTTCTGTTTTTCATCGGTCTGTGGATAACAAGGAAAACCGTCGACCAGCACTATGAAACCGGGGGACGCCCGGAATTGCTGGCCAAAGAGACATGAGCGCCCAGCCGATCGACATCGACAGCGCGGTACGGGTCATAAATTTCATGCTTCAACCCGCGATGCGTTGCCCAAGCCCTGCCATGGATATGGTATATCTCGAACGTGGTTGGTCCGACGCGTTTGCAACGCCACACGCCACGTGAATCGGGCCCTCGGCGATCAGATCTGGCGGACATGAAAGAGGAGGCAATCCGCAATGACGGACGTTCAAGACAAGATCCTGGAACACCTGCGTCTGCTGTCCAGCCAGTATTCCAGGCTTGAACTGAAACAGGCGGAAATCGCCACGCGTCTCTCGTCCCTTGAACGCATCGCCACAAACAATGAAGCCGCCTTGCGGGATCTTCTGGCCTCCAGCAGCGCGACCGCCTGACAGCGGTCGAATTCTCCACTGAATCCAAGCCTTTGCCGACGCGCGATCAGCGCGTCAACGGCTTGTATGTGACCCGTTTCGGGTTGACGCTTTCCGGTCCGAGCCGCCGGACCTTGTCCTTTTCGTAATCCTCGAAATTGCCCTCGAACCATTCGACATGGCTGTCGCCCTCAAAGGCGAGGATGTGTGTCGCCAGACGGTCGAGGAACATGCGGTCGTGCGAGATGATGACCGCGCATCCGGCAAAGTCCTCCAGCGCGTCTTCAAGCGCTGCAAGCGTCTCGGTGTCCAGGTCGTTGGTCGGTTCGTCGAGCAGGAGAACGTTCGCGCCCGACTTCAGCATTTTTGCCAAGTGTACCCGGTTGCGCTGGCCGCCGGAGAGCGATCCGACCTTTTGCTGCTGATCGCCGCCCTTGAAATTGAACGCTCCGCAATAGGCGCGTGAGTTCATTTCCCGGCGGCCGAGCCGGATCACGTCGGCCCCTTCTGAAATCTCCTCCCAGACCGTCTTGTTGCCGTCGAGCGCATCCCGCGACTGGTCGACATAGCCCAGATGCACGGTCTCGCCGAGACGGACCGATCCGTCATCCGGCGCGTCCTGTCCCGTCAGCATGCGGAACAGCGTGGTCTTGCCGGCCCCGTTCGGGCCGATCACGCCGACAATGCCGCCCGGAGGCAGGTCGAAGGTCAGATCGTCGATGAGCAGTTTTTCGCCGTAGCCCTTTTTCAGGTCCTTGATTTCGATGACCGTATCCCCGAGCCGTTCTCCGGGCGGGATGATGATCTGGGCGGTGCCCGGCGCACGGTCTTCATTGCGCTTCAGCAATTCGTCATAGGCGCTGATCCGCGCCTTGGACTTGGCCTGACGGGCGCGCGGGCTGGCGGCGATCCATTCGCGTTCGCGCGACAGGGCCCGCTGGCGTGCGGCTTCCTCGCGGCCTTCCTGTTCCATCCGCTTCGCCTTCTTTTCCAGATAGGCCGAATAATTGCCCTCGTAGGGAATGCCGCGCCCGCGGTCGAGTTCCAGGATCCAGCCGGTCACGTTGTCGAGGAAGTAGCGGTCGTGGGTGATGGTCAGGGCGGCGCCCTTGTATTCCCGCAAGTGCCGCTCCAGCCAGGCGACGGTTTCCGCGTCCAGGTGGTTGGTCGGTTCGTCGAGGAGCAACAGGTCGGGTTCCGACAGAAGCAATTGGCACAAGGCCACGCGGCGCTTTTCGCCGCCGGACAGGTTCGTCACCTCGGACTCGCCCGGCGGACAGCGCAGCGCCTCCATGGCCATGTCCACCTGGGAATCCAGATCCCACAGATTCTGCGCGTCGATCTGGTCCTGCAGCGCCGCCGCCTCTTCCGCCGTTTCGTCGGAATAGTTCATCATCAGTTCGTTGTAGCGGTCGAGCACGGCCTTCTTGTCGGCAACGCCCTCCATGACGTTTTCCGCAACCGTCTTCGCGGCATCGAGTTCCGGTTCCTGCGGCAGGTAGCCGACCGTGGCGCCGTCGGCCACCCAGGCCTCACCGACATATTCCTTTTCCAGCCCGGCCATGATGCGCAAAAGCGTCGATTTACCGGCGCCGTTCGGGCCGAGCACGCCGATCTTGGCGTCCGGGTAGAATTGCAGGTGGATGTTATCGAGGACCTTCTTGCCGCCCGTATAGGTCTTGGACAGGCCCTGCATGAAATAGATGAATTGCCGCGCCATTGCTGCTGCCTGCGCTCCGATTGTCAGATGGAGAGGAAAAGGGATCGATTCCCGTCAACGTTTGCGGGGTTTTAGCGCAAGTCCTGCAGATGTGGGAACCGGTTTTCAGAAAAATCGCCGAGCGCCCCTGTCAGGACATCCAACTGTCGAATGTTACTGGTCCCACAAGGGACAGGATCAGCACCAGACCGGCACTCGCCACGCCGACTTGAAAGCCGCTTGGCTGCCAGAAGTGCGGCCGCCAGCGCGAGGCCGCGAGTGTGAGCACAAGGACGGGCATACTCCAGAAGACGAGCCCGGTCAGGTGGACGGATAAGGACCCGTCGGTGGGCAATAGCGCTGCCATCATCACCGCTTCAATGTCGATCCAGCCTTTGATGACCCACCGGGCCGGCAGGCCCTCCAGAATGGCACGGTAATAGGTGTAGTAGATCTGCGGCGACGCCGTATGGGCCAGCGCGAACAGAAGCCAGACGAGTGCAAGCGCGGGTGGAGCGAGGATGACGCGACCCGCCGGAGACCCGCCCAAGCGGGAAAACACGGGGACCAGCAATGCCGTCGACAGCCAAAAGAACGCCAGGATCAGGACCGTTGAAATTGCGAGAACGCCGGCAATTTCAATCGGGTCCAGGGTGAACAGGCTGTCGCCCTCATAAAAGACGAAAGCCTGCCGCCATATCGACGGCGATGCCAACACCGCTCCGCCGATCCCGATCATCAGAACTGAGAGGGTCGCAAAGAGCCGGCGTCCCGAAACCAGCGGCCCGAAGAACACCGTGCCGGACTCGTATCGCCGAACGAGCCGGTTCCACGCAAAGCCGAACCACGCCCCGGCACACAGCGCAGCGACTAAAACCGGAATATCGGGTCTCACGCCGGCACGACGAGAAGATCTGTCAGAGCGTGTTGATCGGCACCTTGAAGTACCGGGTACCGTTGTCCTCCGCCGGCGGCAATTCGCCAGCCCGCATATTGGTCTGGATCGACGGCACGATCAGTTTCGGCATCGATAGACAAGCATCCCGTTCCGTGCGCATGCGCACGAATTCCTCTTCGCTCACGCCGTCCCGCACATGGATATTGGCCTCGCGTTCCTCGCCGACCGTGGTTTCCCAGGCAATGTCGCGTTTGCCGCCTGCCCCGTAATCGTGGCACATGAACAGCCGCATGGAGGCCGGCAGCGCCAGAACCCGTTTGATCGACTTGAAAAGATCCGTGGCGCAACCGCCGGGAAAATCCGCCCGCGCCGTGCCGCTGTCCGGCATGAACAGCGTGTCGCCGACAAAGGCCGCATTGCCGATCACATGCGTCATGCAGGCCGGTGTGTGACCGGGCGTATGCAGCACGAAAGCGTTCATGGAACCGATGGTATAGGTGTCGCCGTCGGTGAACAGCCGGTCGAACTGGCTGCCGTCCCGTTGGAAATCGGTGCCTTCGTTGAAGATCTTGCCGAAGGTCTCCTGCACCAGCGTAATGTTTTCGCCGATGCCGATGCGCCCGCCGAGTTGTTCCTGGATATAGGGCGCGCCCGAAAGGTGATCGGCATGCACATGGGTTTCGATCAGCCATTCCAGCGACAGGTCGTTTTCGCGGATATGCGCGATCATCCGATCAGCGCAGTCGAACATCGTGCGACCCGCCGCATAGTCGATTTCCATGACCGCATCGATGATGGCGCAGGACCGGGATTTCGGATCCTTGACGACATAGGAAATCGTGCTTGAGACCGGTTCGTGAAACGCGGTGATCTCCGGGACGACGGACAATTCGATCGGCATGGACGACACGGCATTCTCCCTGAAACGGCGCTTGCTCGACACACGCATAGTCGTCGAACGACGGCGCAGCGCGGACGGCATCCGGTAGAGCGCAATATAGAGAATTTCGCCGGAAATCCAACGCGACCCGGCGCCGACCGGTCAGGCTTCCGCCGCGGTCATCAGCGAGGCATTGCCGCCGGCCGCCGTGGTATCGACGCAGACATGGCGCTCCAGCATCAGGCGGATCGGAGCATCGCCCGGCACGACCGGTTGCAGGATCGGCCCGTCTCCCGCCGCGAGCGCCTGACGCAGCAGAGCCAAAGCATCGCCTTCATACTGGGCAAAGACACCGGCAACACCGGATACGGCCGCAACGTCTCCGGCTTCGACCCGGCTGTGGAGAAACCGCGCGGCAAGCCCGGCCTCGTCGACCATGCCCTGGACTGCCCCGACCCGATCCGCATCCGGCACCAGCGCGACAACGGCATTGCCGAGGTAAAGCGCCGAGAGGGCGTTTTTCAGCACCTGGTCCGGATCATCGCCGACGCAGAGGATCACGCCGCGCGGATAAAGCCACAGCCGATTGCTCTCCCCTGTCGGACCCGGCAGTTCGATCCCGGAGCGCCGGGCCTCGACAAGACGGTCGAGATCAGGCTCCAGCGCAACGCCAAGTTGTTCAGCGACGGTTCGGGTCCGTTGCGCAATGCCGCTCCCCGCGGCGCGCGGCCCGGTCGAGACGCTGTCCAAGGCGGCCTGCAGATCGGCGCGAGACAACAGGCTCGCCTCGACATGTCGGCGGTCGGATCCACCTTCGATCGCGCCGTTTGGCACTGGGCGCGCAAACCGGCGCACGTAGAACGGCCCGCCCGCCTTCGGTCCTGTCCCGGAGAGCCCCTCTCCGCCAAACGGCTGCGACCCGACGATCGCCCCGATCTGGTTCCGGTTGACATAGATGTTGCCCGCCTCGATCCGATCCACCACATGCTGGACCCGGTCGTCGATCCGTGTATGCAGGCCGAACGTCAGGCCGTATCCCCTGGCGTTGATCGCCTCGATCACCGCATCGATGTTATCAGCCCTGTAGGTCGCGACATGCAGGATCGGCCCGAACACCTCCCTTTCAAGGGCTTCGATGCCGGACACAAGGAACAGCGCCGGCGGCACGAACAGCCCGGTCTCCGGTGCGTCGAGCCGATGCACCAGCCGGCCTTCGGCCGCCATCCGGTCGCAATAGGCCAGGAGGTCGGCCTGGGCTTCCCGATCGATCACCGGCCCGACATCGGTCGACAGGTCCCACGGATCGCCGAGCCGCAGCGCGTCCATGGCGCCCCTTAACATCTCCAGAATGCCGTCGGCGACATCGTCCTGGAGGTAGAGCATGCGCAGCGCCGAACAGCGCTGGCCGGCGCTCTGGAAGGCCGACTGAACGATATCGCGCACGACCTGCTCCGGCAGCGCACTTGAATCGACGATCATTGCGTTGAGCCCGCCGGTCTCCGCGATCAGGGGCGCATCGGCGGCAAGCGCCCCCGCCATCTGGCGGTCGATGAGCTTTGCCGTTTCCGTCGATCCGGTAAAGCAGATGCCAGCGATGCGCGGATCGCTCAGAAGCGGTCGCCCAATCGTCGGCCCGTCGCCCGGCAAAAGCTGAGGCGCCTCGGGCGGAATGCCGGCTTCGTGCAGGAGCGCGACGGCACGGGCGGCAATGAGCGGCGTCTGTTCGGCCGGC
>JANQQB010000450.1 GCA_028285165.1 Rhodobiaceae bacterium | reverse complement strand
GGCTATTATGTGGCCAAGGACAGGGGGTTCTACACCGAGGAAAATCTCGACATCGAGATCAAGCCCGGCGGACCCGACATTGCGCCTGCCCAGGTGCTGGTCGGCGGCGGCGCGGATGTGATCCTCGACTGGATGCCGTCTGCCCTGGCAACCCGCGAAAAGGGCGTACCGATCGTCAACATCGCCCAACCGTTCAAGCGGTCCGGCATGATGCTGACCTGCCGCAAGGATTCCGGCATCGAATCCCCGGAGGACTTCCGCGGCAAGACGCTCGGTGTCTGGTTCTTCGGCAACGAATATCCGTTCCTGTCCTGGATGAGCAAACTCGGCATCCCGACTGACGGCAGCGACAACGGCGTGACGGTCCTGAAACAGGGCTTCAACGTCGACCCGATCCTGCAAAAGCAGGCGGCCTGCGTCTCGACCATGACCTACAACGAATATTGGCAGATCATCGACGCCGGCCTGACGCCGGACGATCTCGTCGTCTTCAAGTATGAGGAACAGGGCGTATCGACCCTGGAAGACGGCATCTATGTGCTTGAGGACAGCCTCAAGGATGACGCCATGAAGGATAAGCTGGTGCGTTTCGTGCGGGCTTCCATGAAGGGCTGGAAATACGCCGAGGAGAACCCGGACGAGGCGGCGGACATCGTGCTTGAAAACGATGCGACCGGTGCCCAGACCGAGAAGCACCAGCGCCGCATGATGGGCGAAATCGCCAAGCTGACGGCCGGCTCGAACGGCGCGCTGTTGGAAGCGGATTACGAACGGACCGTCGAGACCCTGCTCGGCGCTGGCTCCGACCCGGTCATCACCAAACGGCCGGAAGGCGCCTGGACGTCGGAAATCACCGACGCGGCTCTCAACTAAACCTGGGATCCCCCCCCGGAGCGGCCAACGGGCCGCTCCGATTCCGCTCATGAGCGGACCGAAAAAAAGCGCCCTCCGAGCATTTCGAAATGGCGCATGTGACGTCTCCGAAAAACCCGGAACGGCTGCTTCGACCCCCGTCCAGGCAGTGCCCGCACCACCCTGATCTGCGCCACATCGGACCTAGTTGGTGCGCCGATGGGCTGGCCATCCGGGCGCGGACTGAAACAAAATTCTACAACCTGTAATAGGAAGCGCGTTGCCCGTCTTCGCAACAGGAGACGGGGCGTCCGACCCGATGTCCGAACCCGGTCCGGCACATGAAGACCATTCTTCGCCGGTCCCGCAAAACCGATCGATGAAATTTCGCGGGCCGTCAACCGATGCCAGGCCCGCGTCCGAATCCGAAGGGTGACCGCCAGGCCTACGCCTCCCGGATGCGTCAGAATGATCGAAGCGAAAGACCCAAAGCGGCATCAAAAAATGCCGATGTGGATCGCCGGCCCGCCATCGCATTTGATCCCGCGATGAGGCATCCTGTCGTGATTACTCGTCGTGACGGTGCTGCGATCACCCTGCGATCGCGCCCCGCATCGACACCTCAAGGCATCCAGAAATCAGGTATGCGCCATGGCCGTTACACTTGAGATTTCCTACGGAGACTTCTTCGATCGCCTGTCGATTCTCGAGATCAAGAAGGACCGAATTGAGGATCCGGAGAAGCGCGCGATCGTGCTACAGGAGCTTGAACGTTTCAGCGTTGCGCGCGATGCCACCGGTATCGACATCCGTCAAATCGCCGATCGGCTTGCGGATTTGAAGGCGGTAAACGAACGTCTCTGGGACATCGAAAATGGCGTCCGCGATCATGAACGCCGGGCCGATTTCGGACCAACCTTCATAGCCCTCGCGCGGTCGGTTTATCAGGTCAACGACGAACGCGCGCGCATCAAAAAAACCATCGATGAATTGCTTCATTCGCCGGTTCATGATGTCAAGGATTATGACGTTTCCGGCCCGACTTCATAATGCGATCTGATGCCGGCATCCGTGCTGCACACACTCGTTAAATTTAGCCGGCAACTTATTCACGCAGCGCATTTGATACTTTAAGTGAGCTTTAATAATTCTGATATTTCAGAAATTTATTCCCGATTGCGGAATCAGTCTTTGATGCTCCTCGACCTCCGCGAAACGTTTCCAAAGTGTTAAAGTGAAGCTCCACATGAATGCCTTCAGTGCCGCTCGAACGAGTTCGTGTGCCTGACCGGACGCACGAAATTGCGACCCCGCAAGACTACCACAATTGGCCTTTTAGCGCCAGTGTCGGCACCGTCGATCGGACACGCTGGAATGCGTCTGGAAGCCGGTGTCCAGGTCTGGCGATGAGACGGTCGACGGGGCCTTCGGGATCGATTGCCGAAGCGACGAAATCAAGCCGCAACACGTCGAAATGAATCCACCTAAGTATCACCGGCGTCGACTGGCGAGAGGCAATCATGACACGCCCGGTCGCGCCACGGACCGGCTGTTCGCAGAGCGGACGAACGATCGGTTCGGCATCTGTCGCAACGACTGACCATCGCGTCGACCACAAAGCCCATTCCCGATCCAAAGGCACGTCTGAGCCCAGGTCACGATCCCGAAACGACTTACAGCACCTCCGGCGACCGGTCCCGTCGTATCATCGACGCGAAGGGCGACGATCGAACCTGCGCCAAGCGAAAAGACAAACCCGGCCTCTTTAGATGTTTGGGCGGAGCGTCACGTGAAATTCGTGTTCCGAACCGAGCCGTGTTCTGCCGGCGACGAACGCGACGCTCCGGAATTTTGGAACTCGGGAAAGTGATTTCCGAACGCCCCCTGCCGGTGCTTCGCGCTGACGGACCGACTTGGAGAGTGATCCGAGGCAGTCGTCTGGCACGATTGGAACTGGTTTCGGCGACGCCGGTTCATGATCGTGCGGATCACCAAAGCGGGCGCGGAGTCACAATCAGGGATTGTATTTCCAAATGCGTCCCGAAACGCGATGAGGCCGTGTTTTCGATCGACCCGGCAGTTGATCGCACGTGCACGGGTCGGCGTGCGATTGATCCAATGAACTGTATAAGAGCACATCGCGTTTCGTTGCCCGGAACACGCAACGCATGTACCGTCGAGCGACCATGCAAGTGCTCTTCGTTCATTGCCATCCCGAACCCACCTCGTTCAACGCCGCGCTGACATCCATTGGCGTGGAGGTGTTTGAAGAGCGAGGCGACCGCGTCGAGATATCCGATCTCTACGCTGAAAGCTTCGATCCGGTCGAAAAGCCGGACCACTATATCCGGCGCAGCGACACGACGGTCTTTTCACCGCTTGCCGAACAAAGACACGCGTATAGGGAAAACACCTTGCCGGCCGATGTGCGGCGCGAGATCGCGCGCCTCGAACGCGCCGATCTTGTCGTTTTCCAGTTCCCGATCTGGTGGCATTCGGCGCCGGCAATGCTGAAGGGGTGGATGGACCGGGTGTTTGTCAGCGGCGGTCTTTATTCCAGCACGATGCGCTACGACACGGGCTACTTTCGCGGAAGGCGCGCTTTGTGTTCGGCGACCACGGGTGCCCCGGAAGCCGCCTTCGAGCCGGGCGGCCGTGCCGGCGAAATCGACAAGATCCTGTGGTCGACGCAATATTCCCTCTATTACATGGGTTTCGATATTCTCCCGCCGTTTGTGTCCTACGGCGTTCAGGGCCACGGATTTTCTTATGCGAGTGATGATGGCTTTGCGCGCCTGATGGAAGAGACAAAGTCGGCCTGGAGAAGCCGCCTCGTCGGCATTGATGCCGATCGGCCACTGCGTTTTCCGGGTTGGGAGGATTGGGACGAGGTTGGACGCCTTCGCCCGAAGGCCGAAACGTCCGGCCGGTCCTGAGTGCGGATCAGTGGCCCCTTTGGCAGGACGCCAAGAAGGATCGACCGCTCTCGCTCAATTTCTGAGCGTCCGATATCCCAGCAGGCGGGACTTCCGATAGCGGCTGATCGTGACGGCATTGCTCTGGTTTCCGCCGAGCACGCGGATATGGCTGCCTGCATCTCCGACATAAAAGCCGACATGACCGGATGCCGGATTGCTGCCGCGGCTGAACACCACGATGCATCCTTCGCTCGGCTCCCTCAGTCGGGCGCCCCAGTTCAGCCACGACCGGGCGCGGGCGCTGTCCGTTCCTTCGAATCCCGCCCGTTCCACGCACCAGTTGACGAAGGACGAACACCACGCCGTCTCGTCCTGGTTCTGCAGATTGGCCGGCAGCGATGTCGTCTTGTGGTATTCAACGATGCGCGGGTGATCGCCGGCACCGGGGATTTCCTTGATGCCGATCTCACCTCTTGCGACGGCGTACCAGGACGGCGTGCCGGATGGCGCTGCCGCCCCGACCTTTTCCATGAAGCGCATGGACAGATAGCCGGCCGGCTCCGCGATCTTAAGCCATGTGCGGCCATCGGCTTCGGTCATCGTATCCTCGGGAAACGTATCGTCCCGCTTCACCGTGCCGACGACCGGCGCATCGAGCGCCGGCTGTTCGCGCACGTTGAGGAGATCGGCCGTGACCCGGTATTCGCGCTTGGCCCGCGAAGGCGGCGCGTCCGTCGCTTTCAGATAAGTCAGGGACGCCCAGCCACCGTCCGAAGCCGCCTTGCCGAGCCGCACCCAGCGGCGCGCTGCCGGGTCCACCTTTTCCGCGACCATCTCGCCGGCGGGAACGATATCGCCGGTCGGCAGATTGCCGATCCAGGTTTCCCCCGCCAACCGGGGTTCGTTCCGCAGATTGGCGCCGTTCTGCCCCGAGACACTGTAGCGGCCGTCATTCAGCGGAGTGAAATTGGCCAGCGACGCCCACACGTCCCTGTCAATCTTCATCCAGGTCCGCACGCTCGGATCCGGTGTCACGACCTCGGATAAGATCAGCGTCCCGTCCAGCGCCGCCACCACGTCGCCCTTATCGAGAATCGCCACGATGTTTTTATCGAAACAGGGACTGCGCCGAACATTCAAGTGATCCGCCGTCACTTCGTATTGCGTCATCAAGGCCCCCGTTTTCAGAAATGCAGATCGTATTGAATCAAACACTGAAAACAAATACTATAAGAAAAAGAATATCATCAAATATTACTTACCGAAATTGTTTTGTGATTTCATCCCCATCTGGCACCGATCAAACAACGGACAGATCCAAACAACTCCTTTCCGCAGCGTCAGCACGCCTTCGATGGCGAGAAGTTCAAATTGGCAGGATTTGGATAGCGAAGAGCGTCGGAGGCCGGCAGCCCTGAAGACCGGATGCCTTTCGGCCCGGTCAGGGCCGCAAGCCCAAAGGGCGCCGGGCGATCAGCCCGCCCCGTCGGAGGCCTGAGCGCAGCGAAGATCAGCCGTGAGACAGAACATCTTCTTCCTTACCCGTCCCCCTCAGCAATCGTCGTCAACGCCGCCTGCGCCGCGTTGCCGATATAGGTGCGGGTGGCTTGTTCCGCGGCGTCGGAATCGCCTTCCTCGACCGCTTGGACGATGGCCGAAATCTCCCCGACACTGTTGGAAATGCGGCCCTCCGCGGTCATGGCCAGCACCCTCAGCCAACTGATCCGGGCAAGCAGTGAGCGCAGGAGGTCGGACGTCACTTCGAGTTGCGAGACGTCCATCATGTGTCCGTTGAACCGCTGCATGATTTCCACCAGCGCATTTTTGTCACGAGCTTTGGCAGCGGTTTTTACTTCGCCGAACAGGGCTCGCAACTCGCGGATATCGGACGGCGTTGCCCGGGCGCAGAAGGCACGCACGAGGCGGGCTTCCAGGTCGGCCCGCAATTCATAGATCTCTGCCGCCTGTGCTTTGCTGAGGCGGGCCACCGTCGGGCCCTTGTGGGCGGTCACGTCGACCAGGCGGTCGGCTTCCAATTGCCGGATTGCCTCGCGGACCGAGGCGCGGCTCGCGCCCGTCGCGGCGCACAATTCCCGCTCGATCAGCCGTTCGCCCGGCGTGAGGCGCCCATGGATGATGGCATGGCGTATGGTCTCGATCGTCGCATCGCGGACCAGTTTCGGCTTGACCACCCGTTCGATCCCGGAAGACGGCGGGCGCGGCGCGTCCAGAACCTCGGTTCGATCGAGATCATCGGTCATCGGCGTCCTCCCGCTCAGTCCGTCCTTATGACGACGTTGGCGCCCGCGTCACCGGATTCGACCAGTGCGTGAGCCGCCGCACAATCTCCGAAGGAGACGATGGATGCAACGTCCGGTTTGATCTTTTCCAGATGCAACAGCGCCATGATCGTCCGGCCCGCTCTCGCCCGGTCGGCGGGTCGCATCTTCGACGCCTGAATGAAGGTGAGCGACACGCCTTTCAACGCAAACCCGTAATAGGGCAGCACCGGCTCCCGGTTGCTGGTCGAGGAATACGAGCAGATCAGGCCGTGATCGGCGATCGCCCGAATGTTCGTCGCCATATTGGCCGCGAGGTCGATGTCGACGATCCGGTCGACGCCCCGGCCCCCGGTCAGATCGAGCACGGCCTCTGCCACGTCGTCGGCACGGTAGTTCAGCACATGCGACGCGCCCTTGGCCTTTGGGATTAAGGCCCGCGCCGCCGAACCGGCGGTGGCAATGACCGTCGCCCCGTTCCAGGCCGCCATTTCAACGACGACCCGCCCGACCGACCCGGATCCGCCATGCACCAGGATCGTGTCGCCGGCCACAGACCCATCGGCCAACGTGCAAAGCCAGGCCGTGAAGGCGGGCACGCCAAGCGACGCGCCTTCGGCATCGCTGAGGCCATCCGGCAGGTCGAAGACATGGGAGGCCGGCACCACGCAATACTCGGCCGCGGTTCCGCGCATCGGACCGGCGCCGCAAAGAAACACGCGACGACCTTCGAACTCCGGATCAACTCCGGGGCCGGCCGCCTCGACAAAACCCGCGCCGTCGCTGTGCGGCACGATACCGTCCGCCGGCGGCGCACCGCCAAGCCAGCCGGACCGTTTCTTGACGTCGTGCGGATTGACGCCCGACGCGGTCATCCGGACCAGCACGTCACCGACGCCCGGCTCGGGACGCCGCAGGTCCACGACCTTCAGCACGTCGTCTGCCGCGCCGCACTCACGATAGAGGATTGCGCGCATTTCCGGTCCTTTCGATAAGGGAATCAAAGGCTTTCCCGCTGGTCCGCATGGCCGTCAAGATACCTGTTCGCCTCCCTCCGGATTGAGCCGGCCCCTCGCTTTCGCAAGGCGCGGCCGCGGTTCCTGCTCCGCCGATCGTTCAGAAAAAACTTGACCAGATCTGAAATCTAATCAACCATTTTGTCAGATTGTCTGACAAACAGGTAACCGAATGACACGTGAAGCAGCACTTGACGACATCTCCGCAGACCGTGTTCGCCGCCATGTCGAGACAATCGTCACCGAAATCCCGCACCGGGCGGCCGGCTCCGAAAACGGGCGCCGCATGGCCGAGTATTCCCGCGATGCACTACAGGCGGACGGCATTTCCGACGTCCGCATTCACGAACTGCCGGCCATCGTCAGCTTCCCCGAGCACGCCGATTTCGAAATCCGCTCGAACGGCAATCAAAGGATCGAGGCAAACACGCTCGGCCACAGCACGGAGACCGGTGAGGCCGGCGTTTCCGGCGAACTGGTCTATGTCGGCTCCGGCGCCTTTTCCGACTACGAGGGACTGGACGTCACCGGCAAGATCATCCTGACGGAACTCTCCTATTCGCCGGCGCGGCACGAAAAACAGCGCATTGCCGCGATGAAGGGCGCCGTCGGCGCCGTGATGATGAATTGGGGCCATCCGGAGAACGCGGCGGTGCCGTTCGGCTCTGTCAAACCGGTCTGGGGCAACCCGACGCCGCAAAACGTCGACGCCGAAATGCCCAAGATCCCGTGCATCGGCATTCCCCGCGTCGACGGCCTGCGATTGAAAGAAGCCTGTTCCAATGGCACGGTCGAGGTCTGGTTTCGCACCCATGTCGTGAACGGCTGGCGGCCGGTACAGATCACGATCGGCGAAGTGCCGGTCGACGACAGTCCGGAACAGGACGATTTTGTGCTGATCGGCGGGCACCAGGATTCCTGGCCCGGCGAAGCCGCCACCGACAATGCGGCGGGCAATGCCTGCGTTATGGAAATCGCCCGGGTCCTCAATGCCCACCGCTCTGAATTGCGCCGTGGCATCGTCTGCGGGTTCTGGACAGCGCACGAGACCGGCACGATGGCCGGCTCCTCCTGGTGGGCCGATCAGGAATGGGCGCGCCTGCGCGATCATGCCGTCGCTTATCTGCAGATCGACCAGCCGGCCTGCGTCGGCACGACGACACGCTGGGCGACGGCGTCGAATGCGGAGTTGAAATCCTTTCACCAGCGCATCGAAAAACAGGTGCTGGAGGGCCGCGACCAGAAATGGAACCGGGCCGCCAAGAACGGGGATGCGTCCTTTTTCGGTCTCGGCATTCCCATGTTCCACGGCGAAGGCTCGTTCACCGACCAGGAGCTCAAGGACACCGCGCTCGCCACGCTCGGCTGGTGGCATCACTCGATCGAAAACCGGCTCGACAAGCTCGATTGGGAATGGATGCAGGTGCACTTGCGCATCTATCTGTCCTGGATGTGGGAGCTCTGCACCGCCCCGGTCCTGCCCTTTGCGTTCACGCCGGTCGCCGAACAGGTCACGACCCGCCTCAACGAATTGGCCGGGCCCGGCGCGGCGATCGGCCTGGAAAAGGCGCAGGCGGCCGGCGCGCGCTTTGCAATGGCAGCCGAGCAGTTTGACGCACTGTCGAGCGACTGGCGTTCCAAGTTCGATGCCGGTCAGGGCGACGAGGACGTCGCGCGCCTCCTCAACCGCACGATGAAGCGGCTCAGCCGCATCCTGGTGCCGCTGCAGAGCACGGCCATCGGCAAATACGGCCACGATCCCTACGGCTATACGCCGCAAACGACCATGATCCCGGGTCTTTACGACGTCCCCAAACTCGCCGAGCTCGAAGAAGGCGAGGACCTGTGGATGCTGAAGACACGGCTTTGGCGGGACCGCAACCGCGTCGTCGACGGTCTCGACGAGGCAAGCCTCCTGATCGCCGATGCCCGCGCCCTGATCGAGGCAAAAGGGTGATCGCATGAGCACAAGCCGCCTGCTCTACCAGCTCGTCGCACCGCTTGACGTTGTCGTCGGGCCCGACGAACCCGCGCGGCGGGCGGCTTTTCTGAAACGCTTTGCTCAATCCGAAACGGCCATCGAGGTCCGCACGCCGGCATCCGGCCGCGATTCCATCGAAAGCACGTGGGATGCGGCAATTGTCGGGCCCTATCTGGTCGACGGCGTGCTTCAGGCCGAGGCCGAAGGCTTCGATGGCGCCATTATCGGCTGTTTCAGCGATCCGGCGCTCGACGCGGCCCGCGAGGCGGCGGACATTCCTGTGATCGGCCCCGGCCAGGCGGCCGTTCATATGGCTCTGCAGCTCGGCGATCGGGTGTCGATCATCTCGCCGAATGACGGCGATCCCGGACGGTCGCGCGCCTTCATGCGGGCCATGGGCCTGGAAGACCGGCTCGCCTCGGCCCGCGGCATGGGGCTGTCGGTGCCCGAACTCGCACGGTCCAACGAAGCTGCGCTCGACCGCATTGCAGACACCGCCCGGTCCTGCGTCGCCGAAGACGGCGCCGACGTCTTGATCCTCGGCTGCATGAGCATGGCGTTTCTTGATCCTACTCCGGCACTCGTCGCGCGATTGGGCGTGCCGGTCATCAATCCTGTCATCGCGGCGCTCAAGACCGCGGAAATGACGCTGGCACACGGCCTGACACACAGCCGTGCACGCTGGCCCCGATCGCAGGGGAAACCGCTCATCCAGAGCACGATGCCTTCCATGAAACAGGGAGAGTTTACATGAAGAAGAGTCTCGGCACGCTCTGTGCCGCCGCCTTCCTGCTGACGGCAACGCCGTCGCTGGCCGCCAAGGACGAACTGGTCTGGGGCGACACCCTGCCCAAGGCCCTCGATCCGCATGTCGTCTATGACGTGCCGATGCAGATGTTCATGCTGAACGTCTATGACGGCCTCTACCGCTATCTCGGCAACCCGCCGGAACTGACCCCGTGGCTCGCCGAAAGCCACACGCTGAGCGATGACGGCCTGACATGGCGCTTCAAGCTGCGCGAGGGCATCACCTTCCATGACGGCTCAGCGCTCAACGCGGACGACGTCGTCTACAGCTTCCAGCGCCTCCTGTCCCTCGGCAAGGGCCCGTCCGGCGCGTTGAGGCCAGTGCTGAAGGCGGAAAACGTTACCAAGGTCGACGACCTGACGGTGCAGTTCGTGCTCGACAGGGCCTATGCGCCGTTCCTCGCCACCATGCCGCTGGTGTCGATCGTCAATGAGGACATCCTGAAGGCCAACGAAAAGGACGGCGACTGGGGCTCGGCCTGGCTCGCTTCCAACGCTGCGGGCTCCGGCGCTTACAAGCTCGATCCGGCGACCTACAATCCCCAGGAAATTGCCGATCTCCTGCGCAACGAAGACCATTTCTACGGCTGGGACGACAACGCAAACCCGATCGACATCGTGCGCGCGCATCCGGTTCAGGAAACCTCGACACGGGTGCTGGCGCTCTTGCGCGGCGACACCGACGGCACGGACGGCTACCTGCCGACGGACCAGGTCGAGCGCGTGCAGAAAGCCGACGGCGTGCGCGTATCGAAGGACGAGTCCATGCGGATCATGATCATCCGCATGAACAACAAACGCCCGCCCTTCGACAACCTCAACTTCCGCAAATGCGTCAGCCATGCCTTCCAGTATCAGGGCTTCATCGACATCGTCCTGAAGGGCCTGGTGGAACGCAATCCCGGACCGTTGCCGCAAAACCTCTGGGGCGTTCCGGAAGACGTAGCCGGCTATTCCTACGACCTCGACAAGGCGAAGGAATATTGTGATGCCGCACGCGCCGAAGGCGCACCGCTCGACCGTGAACTGGAAATCCACATCCAGTCCGCCCTCGACCAGACCACGCAATCGGCCCAGCTGATGCAGCAGGGACTGGCCGAAGTCGGCGTCACGTTGAAGCTCGTTGCCTCGACCTGGGCGAACCTGACCTCCCAGGCGGCCTCTGCCGAGACCACGCCCGACATGTGGGTCCACTGGGTATCGACCTATTTCGTCGACCCGGAAAACTGGATCGGCCAGATGTATGACAGCGACTATCACGGCACCTGGAAAGCCTCGGCCTGGTATCAGAACGACGAGGTCGACCGTCTGCTGCGCGAGGCCCGCACCGAAACGACGCAGGACGCCCGGGCCGAACGCTATGCCGCGGCCTATCGCCAGATCGTCGCCGATGCCGCCGACATCTGGATCTACAACACGGTCACGCTGCGCGGCCTGAACGAGCGGGTCGAGGGCTACAAGTTCTCGCCCGTCGGCTCCGGCGCGGAGTTCCGCTGGATGTCCCTGAAGAACTGAGGCAAGCTTGATTACTGATCCCGCCGCCCCGGCGGCGGGATTTTCTGCGGGCAGGTGTTCTATGTGGTCCCGCAGGCTTGGCTGTCGTCTCCCAACGGGCCCGAGAAGCGCGCATGATCCTCTTTGTCGTCAGGCGGCTCCTGCTGATCCTGCCCGTTCTCCTGGGCCTACTGATCCTGACCTTTGTCATGCTGCGCTTCGGCGGCGCCGATCCCGCGGCGGCCGTCGCCGGCGACAACGCGACCCCGGAACAGATCGCCGCGATCCGTGAGAGCCTCGGGCTCAACGATCCCCTGCCCGTCCAGTTCTGGAACTATCTGACGGACGCAGTACAGGGCGATTTCGGGGTCTCGGCCTACACCAACCGCCCAGTCGGCCTCGACATCGCGGCCCGGCTTCCCGCCACCCTGGAACTCACCTTTGCGGCTCTCTTCATCGCCGCCTTCTTCGGCATCCTGTTCGGGACGCTCGCCGGCGTCTGGCGCAATTCGATCTTCGATTACCTGGTGCGGATCATCTCGGTTGCCGGACTGGCAACAGCATCGTTCTGGTTCGCGATCATGCTGCAATTGGTATTTTCGATGGACCTCGACCTGTTGCCGCTGCGCGGCCGGCTGCCGACCGGCATGCCGCCCCCGCCCGCGATCACCGGGTTCTATCTCATCGACAGCCTGATCACCGGCCGCTTCGAGACCTTCTGGGAGAGCTTCCGCCACCTTGTCCTGCCGGCCGTCACGATTTCGCTCGGCGGTCTGGCCACAATCGCCCGGTTTACCCGTTCCGCGGTCATCGCCTCCATGCAGAGCGAGTTCGCCACCTACGAACAGGCGGTCGGCTACCCGCGCCACCGGGTCGTGTTTCCCTACGTCTTGCGCAATTCGCTGGTGACGCCGGTGACCCAGGTCGGCCTGTTGTTCGGCGCCTTCGTGTCGAACGCGGTCGCCGTCGAAGCCGTGTTCGACTGGCCGGGTCTCGGCTCCTATCTGGTCGAGGCGATCTTCACCTCCGATTATCAGGCGGTGCTGGCGGTCACGCTGGTGATCGGCGTGATCTACGGGATCGTCAACATACTTGTCGACGTGACCCACGGCCTGCTCGATCCGCGCGTCGCCGAGCGTATGTGAGGCGGCCATGCTGATCCTGCGGAAACTGCTGCATGACGTGCCCGCAATGCTCGGTCTCCTGATCATCGTGGCTGCGGTCATCATCGCCTTCTTTCCGGAACTGCTGGTCGGCGACCTGACCGCGGCGAACCGCGGCAACATCCTCTATCGGCTGCGGCCGCCGGACGAGCAATTCCTGTTCGGGACGGACGATCTGGGGCGCGACATCTTCAAGCGGGTTGTGCTCGGCACCCGCTCCGCGCTGACCATCGCGCTCGTCGTGGTGTTCTTTGCCATGCTCGTCGGGGTTCCGCTGGGGCTGGTTGCGGGATATCTGAGCGGCTTCGTGTCGGAAGCCATCATGCGGGTGACCGATGTATTCCTGGCCGTGCCGCAATTGATCCTGGCCATCGCGATTGCCCAGGTGCTCGGTCGCGGTGCGGAAAGCGCCATGATCGCATTGGCGGCGACCTATTGGCCGTTTTTCACCCGCACCGTCTATGCCGAGACCAGGCGGGTCCGGTCCTCGCTGTTCATCGAGGCGCTGGAAGGCGTCGGCGCCAGCCGCATCCGCATCATGGCGCTGCATATCCTGCCGAATGTAGCGGCACCGGTGATCGTGCGGGCGACGGTCGGCATGGGTTTCACGATCCTGACCGCCGCCGTACTCGGTTTTCTGGGTGTCGGCGCGACCCCGCCCGATCCCGATTGGGGGCTGTCGATCTCCGAGGGCCGCAAATACCTGCCGGAACAATGGTGGTACGCGACCTTCCCGGGTCTGGCGATCCTGGTGCTCGTGCTCGGCTTCAACCTTCTGGGCGACGGCATCAGAGACCTGGTCGACCCGCGGCTGAGGCGGTCGCGATGACCGCTGCCGAGCCGATCCTGGAAGTGCGCGACCTGTCGCTCTCCGTGCGCACGGATGCCGGGGTCGCGCACATCCTCGACCATGTCGACTTCTCGCTGATGAAGGGCGAAGTGCTCGGCATTGTCGGCGAATCCGGTTGCGGAAAATCGACCCTGATCCGCACCGTACTCGGCCTGCCGCCGCGCAATGCGCGGATCGGGTCCGGAGAGATCCTGTTTCGCGGCGAGAACCTTCTCGCCTTGCCCGCCCGGCAGGTCGCGGCCCGGATCCGCGGTCGTGCGATCGGCTTCATCCCGCAGGACCCGTTCCTGTCCTTCAATCCGACCTTCACGATCGGCAAGCAGATGCTGGAAATCCTGCGCTGGAGCGGCCTGCCGGACGAGCCGGAGGGCACGAAATGGGATCGCCAGACCCGCGACCGGCACCGGACGCGCCTGGTCGAGGTGCTGCGCGCCGTCCAGATCCCGGACCCGGAAGAGGCGCTCACCCGCTATCCGCACGAATTTTCCGGCGGCCAGCGCCAGCGCATTCTGATCGCAGGCGCGCTCGCCGCCCGGCCGGACGTGGTGCTCGCCGACGAACCGACGACCGCGCTCGACGTGACGACGCAGATGCAGATCCTCAAACTGCTCGAAGAGCTTGCCCGGCAATTCGACGTCGCCATGCTGTTTGTTACCCACGATTTCGGCGTCGTCGCCCAGATCTGCGACCGGGTTTCGGTGATGTATGCCGGCCAGACGGTCGAGACCGGCACGGCTCTTGAGATCATCGACGCTCCGAAACATCCTTACACTGAAATGCTGATGGCCTGTCATCCGGAGCGCTCCGACGCGCTGGTCGGCATTCCCGGTCAGGTCTCCTCGCCAATCGATCCGCCGAGCGGCTGCCGGTTCGCCCCGCGTTGTCCCTTCGTCGAATCGCGCTGCACGGCAAGCCGTCCGCCGCTCGCCGGTCCGGCCGGCGGTCGCCGCATCGCCTGTGCCGTGCGCGGGGCACCGGCATGAGCGCGCCGTTGCTCCAAGCCGAAGGATTGACGACCCATTTCGGCGGAACGCGGCCTCTGCTCGCCAAGCCCAAGCCGCTGGTCAAGGCCGTCGACGGGGTATCGCTGACGCTGGAACACGGCGAAGTCCTGGGCCTTGTCGGCGAATCCGGATGCGGCAAGTCGACTCTTGCCAAGACGCTGCTCGGCCTGATCCGCGAGACCGACGGCACGATCCGTCTCGACGGGGAGACGGTCTCCGGCCTCGATCCGCGCGCCGCCCGGATCGCCCGCTCCGACATCCAATATGTGCACCAGGATCCCGGCGCCGCGCTCGATCCCTGGTGGCGGGTCGGCGACACGCTGGAAGAAACGCTAAAAATCCACGGCGTCGACGACCGGGAAGAGCGGCGGCGCCGCATCGACGAGGTGCTGGTCTCGGTGGGATTGGACGCCAGTTTCCGGCCGCGCTATCCGCACGAATTGTCCGGCGGCCAACAGCGCCGCATCGGCCTCGCCCGCACCCTGGCGCTCCGCCCGCGCATCGTGATCCTCGACGAGCCGACCTCAGGCCTCGACCTGTCGGTCCAGGCCACGGTCCTGAAACTGATGCGCGACCTGAGGGCCCAATACGATCTGACCTACATCTTCATCAGCCACGACCTGTCCGTCGTGCACCGCATGTGCGACCGGGTGGCCATCATGTATCTCGGCCGCATCGCCGAGCTCGGCACCGCCAAAAAGGTCTTCGCCGCCCCCGCGCACCCCTACACAAAAGCGCTCCTGGCCTCGGCCCCGACGCTAACAAAGGACACCCACACCTCCGCCCCCCTCGACGACGACCCGCCAAGCGCCGCCAATGTCCCAAGCGGCTGCGCCTTTCGGACCAGGTGCCCGATCGCGGAACCGGCCTGCGCTATTGATCGGCCGGAGCTCAGTGCTTTGGAACCCGGTCATGCCATCGCCTGCCCGCCCGTATCAGGAAGCCGCTGAACTGCTTTGCGAGAGCATTGGATAAGCCGACGTCCGAAGCAACTACGCCCGTCAGTCAGCTCACCGCCGCGCCCCGATCGCACCCCCAATGGCTCCGCCGATCAGACCGCCCATGAAAGCCGCACCGGCCGTACCGCGTCCGTTGCCGCGGCGTTTGTTGTTTCTGCGCTTGCCGGTCCGCTGCTCGGACCGCGTGGCATTGCGGGACGTCGAGCGGGTGGCGTTTTGGGAGGCGGCGCGGCTCGAGGTCGCTCGATAGGCGGCATAATCGGCATTGGTCGCGGATTTCAGAAAGGCGAACTGCGCGGGATTGAAGAACCCGGTGACCGGCAAGCCGTTTGCTGCTTGCCAATCGCTCACCGCGGCGCGCGTCTTGCGCCCGAAGACGCCGTCCGGCCGTCCGAGATCGTGGCCGGCAAGGCCGACCCGGACCTGGACTTCGCGTCGATCGGCCCTGTTCCAGGCGAGGAGGGTTTCCGTGGTCTCCGATGCCGGGCCACTGCGCTGGGCCTGCATAAGCGGGGTGACGGTCTCGGATGCCACCTGTCCTTGCTGGGTCGGTAGGACGATCTTGCTGGGCACAGGGACTTCAGCATCGGTGCGCGCCGTCAGATTTGTCTTGGGCGCGGTCCCGGTCTGACGCCTGATGTAGTTCCGCGCGACTTCGGCGAAAAACCCGTTCGGGAAGACGGCAAGGTAGGTTTCATAATCTTCGACGTCGCCGCTGGTCTTGGCGACATCGAAAAGCGTCTTTTCCCGATCCCAGGCAAGCGGGCTCGCCTCGGCACTTGTCGACTTGTTCGATTGCAGCGGATGGGCGAACACCTGACGATGCGCCGGATCGAGCGATGCAACCGGGGTTTCGGCCTGGTCCTGCGTGCCGGCGTCGACGCGGTTCAGAAAAACCTCGCCGATCAGCGAGGCGTTCACCCAGGGACGCTGGCGCTGTTTTGTCGCCCGGTAGACGTCCCCGGTCACGCGCGTCATGACGCTTTGGATGGTCGTGTTCGGGGCGTCGATATGGCGAAGCAGGGCTTCGGTGAACGGCGAGTTCGGCCCGGTTCCATCCATGGCGACGTCGCCGGGACTGGTCGCGAAGGCAATGACCGAGCCCTCCCCGCCGGCATCCTCCATCTTGATCTCGGCAAGGCCGACGCCGACAGAGGCCGAGCGGGTCGGGTTCATGCTACGCGCCAGGGACCGGGCCAGCGGGTTGTCCCGGCAGGCGTCCAGCAAGACCAGCCTGACCTTGGTGTCGTAGGACATCTGGCGAATGACGAAGTCCATGGAGATCGTCTCGAAGTCGAGCGCGGTTTCGTCCTTGAACTGCGCATCGATCGGAACGAGGAAGTTTTGACCCTGCACCTGCAGACCGTGGCCCGCGTAAAAGACAAGCGCCACATCCGCGCCGCGGGCAACCCGCGCGAAGCTCGCGATCGTGCGCCGCATCGTGTCGTATTCCTGATCGAAGCCGGAGACGACCTCAAAGCCGAGTCCCCGAAGTTTTGCCTCCATCGCCCGAGCGTCGTTCGTCGGGTTGGGCAAAGGCTGGGCGTTCTGATAGGCGCCGTTGCCGATGACCAGCGCCACGCGTTTTTCAATCGCAGCAAAGGCGCTCGCAGGAAGCGCCGAGATTGCAATCGCAAGAACTGCGCCCATGATCTGGTTCTTTGTCCGCATACGTCGATCTCCACAATGCTCGGTTCGGTTTGCACTGTCTGCTGCGCGGCCGGAGGCCAGACGCGCCCTGGCGGACGGATTCCGGATAAATCGAGAACCGCAAGCAGTCATACAAACGAACAAATATATATTGGTACCATTGTAGCTACTCATGTAGCCACACTGAGCGCAAAAACAAGGCGGTTCGAGAAGAGGTCGCCGGGAACCGCAGCCAGGTGACCGGCTCGTGTCGGCATGACCAACCAGGACGGCACCGTTACAACCTTGGCGGTCCAAGCGGATACGATCGACCATTGCGGAAAGCGCTACACAATGCAGGATGGTGCAAATGCGGCAGCGCTTGCTCGTCAGGCAATGCCACGGCACGATGCAGCAAGAAACCGAAATGGACACATCAGTCCTGATGTCGCTATCGTAACGGCAGGCTTTGCATTCCTAAGAAAGTTGCGAAATGGAACGGTTCTTTTTCGGTGTTTTCGGATCCATTCTTCCCGATTGTATTGTCTTTTATTCGAAGCGCTTCACGGCTCCGCTGCTGGAGTTCGATCTCGTTCAATATCTGATCGTCATGGGCGTCTACGGAATGGCGGCCGGCATCGTCGCCTGGATCTATCCGTACAAGGGTGGCTACACCCGATGGAAAGCGGTGATCGTCGGGGTCACCATGCCGTTCATCGTATCCGGTCTGATCGCGGTCGCGGATCGGACAGGCGGAGCCGATGGCATCGATGTCAACGTCCGGGGACCTCAGGTTGCGACCGGCACCACGCCGGATAATCCGGATGCCGCCACGATTCCCGGCACGATCATCGATCTGGTGACGATGTTCTGAAAATTTCTGGAGGCATTCGATGCGGTGTTTCTGGTTTTCATACCTGTTTGCTACAGCGGTCGCTCTTGCCGGCCTCGCAGACACAGCCGCTGCCGACACGGAAAAGCGCTGGGTCGCGATTCTTGGCGAGCTGGAACAATTGACAGCGACCGGCGAAGAGGCCGAACTGGCCCGTCTCGACCGACAGACATTTGCCCGTCTTGACAATGCACCAGCGTCGCCGAAAGCCTCGGAACTGGCGCTGCGGCTCGCCGAACTGCGGGAAACAGTCGGCTACGCAGATCCGTGGTATGCCCTTGACCGTGCTCGCCGGCTTCGTCCGGCCAATGCGGACATACGCTTCGACCAGCGCCTCGCACGGGGCTATCTGCTTGTGGACCTGCCCTGGAGGTCGATTGAGATCCTGGAGCAAGCAAAGGCCATGCCGACCGCGAACGGTATGATACTGTTCGAAAAGGCGAAGGCCGCAATCGCGATGATCCGGGGCGATGTGCGTACGATGGGGAACATGAAAGGGGACCCATATGAAGGACGCTCACCCCTCGCCCGTCGCGCTCTTGATCTTCTTGGAGTCCCGCCGCTTGCCGTCGGCGGGTATGCCGACCTGAACTATTCAGAAATCAGGCGAGTACCAGACGGCGGTAAGCCAGGACCCAATTCTCCCGATTTCTCCGAAAAACCTATGCTCTCGGTGCTTTATGACAAGTCGGCACGGGTGCCACTTTCCGATTCTAGTAACAGCACGGCTTATCGCGTCGTTCAGCCGGTAGAATTGGGTCGAAACGCCAGCGCTATCGTTGCGCAAATGCAAAAGATCCTTCGCGATGTGCCGCGCCGGGAACACGAAGCAGCGCTTTTGCCGCTCCTGGCCTCGCTGAAACTTCCACGCCGAATAGCGAAGGCCGAGCCCGAGCAGGATCCCGATATATTAGAATTACTGAGAGATTATTCCAGAAATGCCAATAACATTGCATTACTTTCGGCGGGAAAATTTTCTGACGGCATGCATGTTACGCTAATCTACGATTCATTTAATCGTTTCACCTTTGTGTTTTATAAAAAGAAGGGAGAGTACCCGCCTGAATACAATCTTTATCTCTTCCCATCCTACGACGCCACGATTAGAACGCTCGACGTCAACGGCGAGCCCGGCGATGAGATCATCATGGAGGAAGTCAGCGGATCCGGCGGCTACCTCAATTTGCAGGTATTCGATCCGCGCCGGTCACAGTTAACACGGCTCGTCCACGGAAGTTATCACGGCACAGCTGCCTTTCTTAATCTGGACACCGACCCTGCTCTTGAACTTGTCGCGTCCCACGCCACCGGCAATCGCCGTTTCGCACCATGCAATCAGTGTGCGTCGCGGCGAATGGCCTTGCTTTTCGATTATTCGACCGAACGAAGTCGTTTCGAGGCAGTTGCGCAGCGCAAGACTGCGACCGACACCTTCGCACAGGCGAACCAAAACCTGATCGGATTCAGTCCGACGATGTTTCTCATAGCAATGGAAGAGGACGTTGAGGCCGCGTTAGAGCGAATTTCGGATCGAACCGCGAACTCCAGCGATGAGGAGTTTCTAAACGACGCTCGCACCGTGTTCAATTTCGTCGATCAGCAGTTGGCAGCGTCACAATTCACCTTTGCAAGTGATCTGATGGACCGGCTACTTGCCACGCTTGCGGCGTCAGCAAGCGGTGGGGAAAGTGAGACCATGGTTCGCCGAATGGCGCTTCTCACCCGTTTGCAGGCGTTGGTGCAACTGGATCAACCGGACGCGGTGGAGGCCGCAGCGCGCTCTGCCGATATTGCCAAGGAGGTCGCGGATTCAGGCGCCTTTAGAGCCAGTGTAGAAAACTTCTTGGTCATCGGCCGCCTCGAAACCGGCGCGTTCGATGAAGCCTATCAATCACTGGACGCCATGACGGACCTGGTTACGGATGAGAGCCGCGGTATCCTAGACGGCAACCGCGCTCACTATCTCAACGTTATAGGCGCGCATCAGGCGGCCTACACTTCTGCTTTGCGCGCGCTTGACCACTCTAGCAGCACCGACAACGATCATTACTCGGCAATCAACATGATCCACCTCGCCATGGCGGCTGCAGCGGCTGGCCGTACGGACGAGGCCATGGACTGGATAGCCCGAGCCATGCGCTTGGCCAACAACCTGCGCAATTCTGAAGTCGCCTCGATGGCACTGAGCGCGGTTGTCGATCTGCTCCTGGATCGTGGTGAAGCCGATATTGCCCTGCGTCTTCTTGATCATGTGATCGTGACGACGAGCGAACGAGTCTGGACCAACCGCGCCTCGGCGATCCTGCGGCAATACGGGAAAGGGCTTGCAGCCCTGAACACCCCGAAAGCGGCGCTCGACGCGCTCGACACGGCCATCCGTTTCGGTGAACGGCGCCGCGGCGCGGATCATGTCGCCGCGCAGCTCGAACGCTCGCGCATGGCGGAGGCAGACGGCAATGCCGGAGCGGCAAGCGACTACGCGCGACGGGCCTTCGAGGGCGTGCTCGACGGCCGGGCCCGAATCGGCGTCGAGGCGCACAAGGTCAGTTTCATTGATCTCGGCGAAGACACGGCCCACCACCACCTTCGCCTGCTCCACAGCCACGGTGCGTCGGCCGGCGAGATTCTTTCGGCCATCGAGGATTGGCGACTCCAGGTGTTTCGCGATGTGCACCGCAGCACCCTGCCGACCGGCGATAGTCCCGGAAGCGCAACCGGCCTCGTCAACGATATCGTCGCTGCGGTTGGCCAGGATGAAGTCTTCGTAAGCTACGCGATCGGCCCGGACGTGTCGCTTGCCGTCCTTGTCTACGCAGACGGAACCACACGGACCGTCACGCTCGCGACAGATACCGACGAGGTGACCACGCTCGTCGCCACGGTTTCAAGATGGCTGTCCGTCGAAGACAGTCTGTCTCGAAACTATATCGGGCTGGACCGGTTGCCTGCGGAGCTGGTTGCGGCGCTGCAGCGGCTTCATGCGATCCTTATCGAGCCCCTCGCCATCGGGGACGGCATCGAGCGGCTGATCGTTTCTCCGGACCGCGCCCTTGTCGGGTTGCCGTGGCCGACACTGATCGACCCGCAAGAGACCATGCTCGGTTCGGTAATGGAATGGCTGGGCCGACCATCCTATCGGTTTCTGATCGAGCGCATCGGTATCGTCGTCTTGCCATCGGTCCGAGTGCACGTGTCCCAGCAAGAAGAGAACGACCGTCGCGGACCTACCGGCTCCGATACGGGCAAACCGAACGCGTTGCTCGTCGGCGGGTTTGCCGGCGTCTCTCCACAGATGCTGGTCGAGGCGGTACCCTATCTGTCCGACGGCCCGCTTGGCAGGGCCGGGCTTGGCGTCCTGTCTGCCGGTGCCGACGAACTCCGCTCGATCGAACAATCGCTTCAGGCCTCTCACACCGTGTCGGTTCTGCTTGACGAAAGAACCCTCAAGGGCGCCGGTGCCGCACCCGGCGCGCAGGCGACCAGGGCGGGCGTCATCGAAAGACTGCCCGCGGCCGATATTGTTCACGTCGCCGCCCACGGTTTGTTCAATCCGCAGACCCCGATGGAATCGGTTGTTTTTCTCGATACGGCGAACCGGCTTGAAACCCTGACGGCGCGGGACTTCCTGCAAACCGATCTGTCGGCTTCCCGCCTCGTCGTCCTGTCGGCCTGCCAGACAGCGGCAAGCGAAGTGGCGGCCGGCTCGGAGACCTTCGGCTTCCTGCGCGGATTGATGGGATCCGGCGCCCGTTCGGTCCTTCTGACGGAATGGTCCGTCGACGATGCCACGACGGCACAATGGTTCGGCGCGTTTTACCGGGAGTTGGCCAAGAACGACATCGCCGGCGCCGCACGCAAAGCCGCGCTTGCGGTCCGCAAGAAACGGGATCATCCCTTCTTCTGGGCCGCACCGACGCTCTATGGTGCCTGGCGTTGAGGTTGGAACGACGTCAAAACCGATCCCTGGATAAGCGGTTGTCGAACCGGAACAGTTCGCAAGCCCAGTCAGGTGCCGGAAGCGTCCAGCAAAATAGACAAAAGGCCGCCACAAACGAGGCGCACCTCACCCGTTGCAGGCGGCAGGCCCGGCAAGTCGGGCATGACCGCTGATTTTTTGTAAACCCTTCAAAATCAAACAAAAATGCCCGCAGGGTCCTTGGGCAGATCGAATTACGCTTCAGGAAACGTTACCCACATGGGACGAAACCGGCGGATTCGGTGGAGCTTGTCGAGGCCCGAGGCTTGCGCAATAGCCCCTGCTTGGGTGCGCCTGTTAGGCCCCTTCCAACTCTTCGCACTCAAACACTCTTAGCACTTGGATGCCGAATATACCGTACAATCGGCTAAAAAGTGGACAGTTCCTAAAATTAGGAGAATATATAGTTGTAATTGCCGGACATTTTCGTAATATTTAGCATAATTCTCTTTTGAATTGATCTATGAAATAGAAATTGGGTGAATAATGTGGATAGGGTTAGTGAGTTAAGTGACGCTGAAAAAGTCGGAGAAGCATTGAGAAGATCCTTACCTCATTTAGGACCAGAGGCTCGAGAAGAAGTAGAAAAGCTGTTAGAACCGCGTACTCTTGCAATAGTAGCTGCGGTTCTTGTAGCATGGTTGATTTCTCACGCGGTCGGCATAGGTCAAATTATTGATATTATATTAATTGCTCTCGGCGTATTTTCGATAGGACTAGTCGTCTTCGAAGGTTTGGACGAATTGGCAATGTTTGGCCGCACAGCACTAAAAGCAACAAGTGAAAAAGAACTCAATAAGGCGGGAAAACATTTCGCCAACGCAGTCGCAATTCTCGGAATTGAAGCGGTACTAGCAGTATTATTCAAAGGGACTCCCAAGAGTTTTAAAGGAGAGCGCATAGATGCTGGCCCTCCCCCTAATGGAGGCAAAATTTCCAAACAGATAAAACGCGATGCCAGTTTGCAGAAAGGCGAGGGATTTACTGATATTTGGGGGCAAATAACTATTTCACCACGTGGCACGCCGAGTGACAGACGTCTAGTCGCAATGCATGAGAAGGTGCATCAGATACTAACGCCTAAGCTTAACGTACTTCGTCAGTTTCGAGTCGAAGGACGAGCAGCGTCTTACGACAAATCTACATTAAGCAAATACCTTGAGGAGGCAATCGCTGAAGCTGTTGCGCAACTTGGCGTAAACGGATTTAAAGCTGCGTTTAGGGGCGTGACGTTCCCAGTTAAACACGGTTATGTCACAGTGTTCAGAAAAAGGGATGGGCTGGAACCTGTCATCCCGGAATTCGTAGGGCTAGTATCTGGCGGCTTTCTCATCTCCGGAATGCAGTTTTGTATCGTGCTGCACTCTGACAGCTCGAAAATAGGGCCTAACGGTTCGAGCCCGTCAAACTCGGGTCAATCTAAGGTGCCCAAGCATAACATCCCAGGCCGTCCCGAACACGCTCGATGAGTATGCAATGACAGCATGGAAAAATTACTTTAATATATTTTGTACGTCGTTTCATAAAAAAACGCGGAGTCCGCTCGAATCTGAAACAAATACAAGCAAGATTGAGGCGGAACGCATTGCAGAAAAATATGCATCTGACCGAAAACTTCCTTGGAAACAACCAGTCACATCGAAAATTGTTTCCTACGATGGGTTAAAGAGTTGGTGTGTGAGGAGTAATTCCGGAAGCAGAGGGTTTCAGATACATATTTTCATAGACGACAAATCCAAAAAAATATTAAAAATGAGAAAGCTAGAGAGATAGTGGACTTCGGGCACGCAAGGCGTACTGAAATAGAGTAAGTTGGTGGAAGTTTGTTTCCAGTATCTTAGCAATAATTGTCATGTCTTTCGCGTTACTACCGCCTCGCCCCAATAGCCCCGCCAATAGCCCCACCAATCAAACCACCCATAAAAGCCGCACCCGCCGTGCCGCGGCCGTTGCCACGACGCTTCTTCTTGCGGTTGTTCGCCCGCTGATTAGAGCGGGTAGCATTGCGGGACGTCGAACGGCTTGTGTTCCGGGAAGCGGCGCGGTTCTGGTTCGCCAGGTAAGTGGCGTATCCCGCACTCGTCGTCGATTTCAGAAACTCGTATTGCGAGTGGTTGAAAAACCCGCTGACCGGCAGGCCGTTCGCCGATTGCCAGGCGCTGACAGCCGCTCGCGTCTTGCGGCCAAAGACGCCATCGGGCCGGCCTAAATCATATCCGGCCAGACCGACCCGAACCTGGGCCTCGCGTCGGGCCGCGCGGTTCCACCCCAAAAGGGATTCCGTTGTTTCGGTCGCCGGGCCGCTGCGCAACGCATGATCAAAGGGTGTGGGAGCGCTTGTCTGAGGCGTATTCTGGCTGTGCCCGTGTTGTCCCGGCACAATGACCTTGCTGGGAACCGGAGCCTGCGGATCGGTGCGCATGGCCAGTTCCGCCGTCGGAGCATTGCCCGTCTGGCGCCGGATAAAGTTCCGTGCCACTTCGGCGAAAAATCCGTTCGGGAAAATCGCCAGATAAGTTTCATAATCCTCGACACTGCCAGTGGTCTTGGCAACCTCGAACAGCGTCTTTTCCTGGTCCCAGGCCAGGCTGCGTGCCTCAACGTTGGCCGCCGCGTTTGGCTGCACAGGTTGCGTTCCCGCCGGACTCTGGGTCGGATCGAGCGCCGCAACTGCTGTCTCGCCTTGCGTTTGCGCAATCTGTTCGACACGGTTCAGGTAGACTTCACCGATGAGCGACGCATTCACCCACGGTCGTTGCCGCTGCTCCGTAGCCCGGTAGACGTCGCCGGTCACACGCGTCATCACGCTTTGGATAGACGTATTGGGCGCATCGATGTGACGCAGCAGGGCTTCCGTGAACGGCGAGTTCGACCCGTTGCCGTCCAGGGCAACGTCGCCCGGGCTGGTTGCAAAGGCGATCACGGAGCCTTCTCCGCCCGCGTCGTCCATCTTGATCTCGGCCAGTCCGACACCGACGGATGCCGAGCGGGTCGGGTTCATGCTGCGCGCCAGCGTACGGGCAAGCGGATTGTCCCGGCAGGCATCCAGAAACACCATTCTAACCTTGGTGTCGTAGGACATTTGCCGAATGACGAAATCCATTGAAATCGTCTCGAAGTCGAGGGCGGTCTCGTCTTTGAACTGCGCATCGATCGGGACGAGGAAGTTCTGGCCCCTTACCTGCAGGCCGTGGCCGGCATAAAACACGAGCGCCACATCGGCACCCCGGGCAACACGCGCGAAACTGGCGATCGTGCGCCGCATCGTGTCGTATTCCTGGTCGAAACCGGAGACGACTTCGAAGCCAAGTCCCCGAAGCTTTGCCTCCATCGCCCGGGCATCGTTCGTCGGATTGGGCAAGGGCTGGGCGTTCTGATAAGCGCCGTTCCCGATGACGAGTGCTACGCGTTTTTCAATCGCGGCAAGGGAATGTGCCGGAAGCGCAAAAACGGCAATTGCAAAGACCAATCCAAAAATCCGGTTTTCAAATCGCATAGATCTATCTCCAAAGACCAAATCGCCGGATAAGCAGCCGAGCACGGCTGCTTTCGAGAATCTCTTGCTATTAAATCAGGCTGTGTTGCCCCAACCTGTCGATAACGTTGCTGCATTCACAAGAATACAGCCGCCCTATCTGCTATTTTTGCAGGATATGTTGCTATTTTTTCAAACAAATGCAACCCAAAATTTTTACAACCAAGACTGCAATCAACAAAGCTTGGAAAAGAACTCGATTCAGGGCTGACAGTGCATCGCTCACCTTGCCCGCCGGTGGCCCGCGCGATGCGAGCGCTGCGCAAGAAAAAACGGGAAGGCGCATACGGCACGCTCGCGCCATGGGTTTGTAAACCGGAGGGATACCGGGTGTTCACCCCACATCGAACGTTTGTCCGACGCGCCTGACACGGGCAGCAATGCTTGCAGACAATCGACACACCGTTCGGCACGAGTGTGTTACCCATGTCTTCGGTACAATCTGGCACCTATGTGTCCGGGTCGGACAGACCAAAAATGGTGGGCCCGGCTGGACTCGAACCAGCGACCAGACCGTTATGAGCGGCCGGCTCTAACCAACTGAGCTACAGGCCCCACCGTTCGCATGTGCGTTTGCAACCGGTATACGAACCGCGCGACGACGGCAAGATGCGAGCGGATAAGGGAAGCCGCGCGACAGGGGCCGGGCCTTGCAAGGCGACGGGCATGGCCACATCTTCCCGGCAGAGACCAAGGCGAAGGAGGCCGGCGCACGATGCAACTCAATCTGACTGTTGGGCAACATGACATCCGGATCGGCTTCGGCGCGCTCATGCTGGCGATCGTCACGATTGGATTTCCAAGCGCGGCCGGCGCTGAGGAAGCCGTGTCTTCGCCACACGCAACGCTGGTTGTCTCCGGCGTAGCCGAAACCACGCTCACACCGGACAAGGCCAGCATCGTGGCCGGTGTCGTAACCGCCGGACAGTCGGCCCGCGATGCGACGGCGGAAAACGCCGACCAGGTATCCCGCATGATCGCCGCCCTGAAGGAATCCGGCATCGACGCGGCCGACATCCAGACCGTGCAGTTCCGGATCGATCCGCGATACAAGCCGCAAAAGTCCTCCGCCGAGCCTGCCATTTCCGGCTACGAAGTCCTCAATGAAGTGGCCGTTACGATCCGCGACATCACGCGCACCGGCGCCGTGCTCGATACACTTGTCGCCTCGGGCGCCAATCGTATGGGTCAGATCCGCTTTCTCGTCAGCGATCTCGACCGCAAGCTCGACGGAGCGCGTATCGAGGCGGTGAAGGACGCCAGACGCAAGGCCGAACTCTATGCCGAAGGCGCAGGCATGCGGCTGGGGCGCGTCCTTTCCGTCGCCGAGCCGGGGACGGAAAGGACGCGCCCACCGGTCCCGTTTGCTGCCGCTGCACGGTTCGAAGCCCGGGCGATGCCGATCGAAACCGGGTCGCACTCCGTGCCCGTAAGCGTCACGGTCGTCTTCGAACTTGTCGTTTCGGAATGACGGCGAATTGGCGTCGGACGAGGACGGTCGCCCGCCTGCTTCGGACCCCACGCACCCATAGGGAGGTCGTGCACGTGTTCAGACACATTTGATCGGCATGGCGGGGTTACGCAACGCGGGGCCTGTGTGGAAACGATCCCCCAACCCGTCATCACCCGGATCTTTCAGATGATCCGGCGGCACAGCCCGCAGCAAACACGGGTTCAGGCACACTGAAAAAAGGCCGGCCCCTATCCGGGCCGGCCACATTCGTTAAACCGATTGGGATCCGGTATCGGTCGGACCAATCAACTGTCCAGGAAGCTCCGCAGTTTGCGGCTGCGGCTCGGATGTTTCAGCTTGCGTAGGGCCTTGGCCTCGATCTGCCGGATGCGCTCGCGCGTGACCGAGAATTGCTGGCCGACCTCTTCCAGCGTGTGATCGGTGTTCATGCCGATCCCGAAGCGCATGCGCAGCACGCGCTCTTCGCGCGGTGTCAGCGAAGCGAGCACGCGGGTCGTCGTCTCGCGCAGGTTCGACTGGATCGCCGCATCGATCGGCAGCACGGCGTTCTTGTCTTCGATGAAATCGCCCAGATGCGAATCTTCCTCGTCGCCGATCGGCGTTTCAAGCGAGATCGGCTCCTTGGCGATCTTCAGCACCTTGCGCACTTTTTCCAGCGGCATGGCGAGTTTTTCCGCCAGTTCTTCCGGCGTCGGTTCGCGGCCGATTTCATGCAGCATCTGGCGCGACGTGCGCACGATCTTGTTGATCGTTTCGATCATGTGCACCGGGATCCGGATCGTCCGCGCCTGATCGGCGATCGAGCGGGTGATGGCCTGCCGGATCCACCATGTCGCATAGGTCGAGAACTTGTAGCCCCGGCGGTATTCGAATTTGTCGACCGCCTTCATCAGGCCGATATTGCCCTCCTGGATCAGGTCCAGGAATTGCAGGCCGCGATTGGTGTATTTCTTGGCGATCGAGATCACCAGCCGCAGGTTCGCCTCGACCATTTCCTTCTTGGCCTGGCGGGCTTCGCGTTCGCCCTTTTGCACCGTCTGCACGATGCGCCGGAATTCGGTGATCTCCAGGCCGGTTTCGGTCGCCAGCGTCTGGATGTTCATGCGCAATTCGCGCACGCGTTCCTTGTCGTGGGTAATGAAGTCCTTCCAGCCGCGCGACGCCAGGCTGGCCACCCGACGGATCCAGTTCGGATCCAGTTCCGCGCCCTGATATTGTTTCAGGAAGTCGTCGCGGCTGACGCCGTAGGATTCGGCAAGCCGCAAAAGGCGGCCCTCGAAACCGACGAGCTTCTTGTTGATCGTGTACAATTGCTCGACCAGCGCATCGATCCGGTTCTGGTTCAGGGACAGCGACTTGACGTCGGTGACGATGTCCTCGCGCAGCTTCTTGTAGCGCCGTTCCTGTGACGGGGTCAGCGTCTTGTTCTGCATCCGGTTTTCGACAAGCTGCTCCTGCAGGCGGCGCAATTTCTTGTAATTGTCCGCGATGTTGTCGAAGGTCTCGAGCACTTTCGGCTTCAGTTCGGCTTCCATGGCCGACAGCGACATGTTGGACTCGAACTCGTCTTCGTCGTCCTCGTCCAGACCGCCTTCCTGGTTTTCGCCTTCGGCATTTTCGCCTGCCGGCGTCTCCCCGGCGGCCGGTTGTTGCTGTTGCGCCGGAGCCTGTTCGCTCCGGTCGGAATGCACGATCTTCAGGTTCGGCTGTCCCGGCGCGGTCTTGGCCGCGACTTCGCCCTCTGCGCCTTCTGCGCCGGCCTCATCGTCGCTCTCACCCTCGCCTTCGCCCTGTGCCGTGTTGTCCTTGGAGTCCGGACCGGCATAGGTCGCTTCGAGATCGATGATGTCCCGAAGCAGGATCTTTCCCTCGTTCAACTCGTCCCGCCAGATGATGATGGCCTGGAACGACAGCGGGCTTTCGCAGAGCCCGGCGATCATCGCGTTCCGGCCTTCCTCGATCCGTTTCGCGATGGCGATCTCGCCTTCGCGCGACAGGAGTTCGACCGACCCCATTTCCCGCAGATACATGCGGACCGGATCGTCCGTCCGGTCTGCCGGTTCCTTGGTCGTCGTGGTCTTTGCGACAGCGGTCGTTGTGGCTTCGACGAGATCGCCGCCGGACGCGTTTTCCGCGTTTTCCTCGGCCTCTTCCGCCTCCTCGTTGTCCACCACATTGATGCCCATTTCAGACAGCATCGACATGGTGTCCTCGATCTGCTCCGACGTGACCTCGTCGGAGGGCAGAACTTCGTTCAGCTCGTCGTAGGTAACGTAACCGCGTTTCTTCGCGATTTTGATCATGCGTTTGACCGCGGCGTCGGACAGATCAAGCAGCGGGCCGTCCTGGTTCTCCGGTGCCTGCGATTTGCCGTCCTTTGCCTGTGTCGCGGTTACTGCCATGATGTTCTCTCCACTATGCGTTGCAGGCGCGAAACGCGGTCCCGACCGGGGGCATCCCCCGGCTCTGTTCCATTTCGCTTCCGTAACGCCCCAATCCCAATGCGCGCAGTTCGTGTCATTCTAGGGGGCCGTCGGTTAAATGGCCCTTAAGCGAAGCGAGTCAACGGCTTTGCTTTTGCCGGTCTGAAATGGCTGTCAGCCTCTTTCTGACACCCACCAGCCCCGGGGCCCCACGATCCTAGAAGGGAGCGGACAAGGAAATCAGCGCGTCACAAGACAACGCGACACTCCGCTCAATCTGGGTTATTTATGAAAATCTGAAAAAACCGCAAGGGTTTAGACGTCGAATCCCGAGGTGCAAGTGTGGAATCTGCGTGTTTTCACCCATATTCCCCGAATCGGAGCCCGTCGACATCACGCCACTGCCGTTGCGTCATGCAAAACCCGGGCAATTCCCGAGCCGGGCGATCATCCGGTTGCTGATCCGAGACCGACAGCGGCCCGCATCTGACGGGCCTCCTCCGCGAGTGCGTGATCGCGTTGCGCGTAGAGCTCGCGACCAAGGGCGATCTCGCGCGTCAGGGTCATGATCCGGGCCTCCTGCTCGACCGACCCGTCGGCCCCGATTGCCGCGATTTCCTCGTTCAGCTCCGCTTCCATTGATCGCAGGTCAAAGCGATCGAGCAAATGCTCGAAATAGTCTTCGATAAATGCTTCCGGCGGCTGATGACGCAGGAAGGGAACGCGTTTGAGGAGTTTCGCGTGGCCCGGGCCGTCCTGTCCCGGTTCGCCGTAGACTTCCCGAATGAGCGCAAAAAATCGCGGATCCGCGTCCGCGGCCAGCGCCAGCGCATCGCTTTTGTCGAGGGTGGTCACCAGCCGTTCGATCTCATCCCGGAACCGGGCGTGGCTGTCGAGGGAAAACCGCAATGCCGACAGCCGGTCGATATGGCGCTCGCACAGCCCCGGATAGGCGACCGACAGGCCAAGGACGATGCGCTCAAGCCCGACGAGATCAGCGTCATCGGCAAGCAGAACCGATGCCGCGACCTCCCGGTCGGTGGCGCCCGCTTCCGTGGCCGATCGCTCCGCCCGCGTCCGGCCGGTCCCGCCGCGCCGCTTCGACCAGAAGAGTTCCGACAGCCGCATGCGCATGGCCAGTCGATAGCCGCGCTGCACCGCTTCGTCCTTGATGGTGAAGACCAGACGGTTGATCTGCTTTTCAAGCGCGGCCTGGCGCTCCGGCGTGTCGACGCGGGCCCCGGTCACTTCCCGGCGCCAGACCACGTCGGCAAGCGGCTGCGCGGTCTTGATTTCAGCAAGAAACGCTTCGCGCCCGCCGGTCTGCACCAGATCGTCGGGATCCTTGCCGTCGGGCAGGAAAACGAAATTGAAGGAAAATCCACCCTTCAGTTCCGGCAGGATGCGGTCGACAGCGCGAAAGGCCGCCGCGGTTCCCGCCTTGTCGCCGTCGAAGCAGATCACGGGTTCGGGCGCCAGGCGCCACAGCCGGGCGATCTGGTCTTCGGTAAACGCCGTGCCGAGCGAGGCCACCACGGTCCGGATGCCGGCCTGGTAGACCGCGATCGCATCGAGATAGCCCTCCACGACGATCGCCGTACCGGTATCCCGCGCCGCCTTTCGCACCCGATGGGCGTTGAACAGGGTCGTGCTCTTGTGGAAAAGCGGGGTTTCCGGCGAATTCAGATATTTGGGCTCCACCGTCGGGTCGAGCGTCCGGCCGCCGAAGGCAATGACGCGCCCGCGTTCGTCCTCGATCGGGATGATCAGCCGGCCGCGGAAGCGGTCATAGGCCGGTCGACCGTCATCCGGTTTGATGATCAGGCCGGCCAGTGCCATATCGGTTTCGGAAATACCCTGGCCGGCCAGGTGGGTCTTCAACGCCTGCCGGCTGTCAGGCGCATACCCGAACCGAAATTCCCGCAGCGTCGCCTCGGTCAACCGCCGGCGCTCGGCATAATCCCGCGCCGTGCGGCCGATCTCGGCGTAGAACTGACTCTCAAAGAACCGGCACGCCATTTCGACAACATCGCGGAGGTCGGCCCGCTTCGACTCCCGCTTGGCCGCCTGCGGGTCCGGCGCCGGCAGTGCCACGCCGGCCTGTTCCGCCAGGCGTTCGACAGCCTCCGGAAAGCTGAGTCCTTCCGTCTCGGTGACGAAGCGGAAATGGTCGCCCGACGCCCCGCAGCCGAAACAATGATAGCGCCCGCGGCGGTCGTCGCAGTGAAAGCTCGGCGTTTTCTCCTGATGGAACGGGCAACAGGCCCAATGGTCGCCCTTGGCCGGCTGGGATTTCTTTCGATCCCACGTGACTTTCGCTCCGACGATGTCGGAAATCGCAAGTCGGTTGCGGATATCGTCGAGAATGTGGGGAGAAAAACGCATGGCCGTAATCTACCCCACACATCGTCCAATGACGACGGGAGAAAGGGGGGAAAATCCGGAAAACCGTCTTTTCGAGGACACGGTGAACAGAATGTTTATCCGTGCCCCATCCGGCATGGCCTCTCCGACGGACCCGCCGTTGCCAAGCCGTGTCGGCTTACACCGGGTCGCGCAGGATTTCCTTGACCACGCAACTGGCGCGGCCGAAATCCATCTGACCGGCAAAGCGCTCCTTCAGCGCGCTCATCGTGCGCCCCATGTCGCGCAGGCCTGCTGCGCCGATTTCCTGAACGACGTCGGCGCAAGCGGAGCGCATTTCATCGTCTTCCAGCTGTTTCGGCAGGTAGCCGCGGATGACGCCGATTTCCTCGCGTTCCCGCTCGGCCATCTCCAGGCGGCCGCCTTCTTCATAGAGCTTGGCGGATTCGACCCGCTGCCGGATCATCTTGGTCAGGAGTTCCAGCACTTCATCGTCGGACAGACAGTCCCGGCCCTGGGACCGCGCCGCGATGTCGCGGTCCTTGATGGCCGCGTTGATCAATCGCAGCGTCGACACCCGACATTTGTCTTGTGTCTTCATTGCCTCTTTCAGATCGGCAAGAATGGCCTCGCGCATCTTTTACTCCGATGTCCGTCTGCCGAGATCGCCGCGATCATAGCTGCGTTGCGCCCGCAACGCAACTGTCGGTGACGGCGTAAGTTGTTGATAGATATCATGAAACGGAAAACGCTGCTCAGGCGAACTCCTCGTTCGCCAAGCGCGGATGGCGTTGTTTATACAAATTCCGATCCCTTGGCTAGTGCACTGCAACGGATTTTCACCGGTCCGCAAGACGGCACCGGTCGCGGTACGAAAACCGACCGACCGCACCGGGGCCGCGACAGCGGATTGAAATCCGTATCCACCGAGGATGATTTGGGACTTCAACAGCGGGTCCTTATGCAGTAAGGCTCTCATCTCAGCACACAGACGCCCTTCCGACTTTCACCAGGCCGATCCGCTCACGACCGGATGTCGGCCCGGCGATGCCGGCAATTGCGCGCGGCACGGTCTGCCGGCGCGATCCCGCACCACCGGTGATTCGACGACGGGCCCGACGGACCCTTGCCTGCCTAGAGCCGGTTACGGACAAAATTGGGATGAGAAAATGACAACACCGTGGACAGACCCGACGCCCACAGGCCTGCTCGTCTTGGCCGACGGCACCGTGTTGCGCGGTGTCGGCCTCGGCAAGACCGGGCAGGCCGAAGGCGAGGTCTGCTTCAACACGGCCATGACGGGATATCAGGAAATCCTGACCGATCCGTCCTATGCCGGCCAGATCATCACGTTCACCTTTCCACATATCGGCAATGTGGGGACGAACGACGAGGATATCGAGACAGTAAATCTCGCAGCCACCTCAGGTGTGCGCGGATGTGTCGTCAAGGCCGACGTCACCGACCCGGCGAACTACCGTGCAAAAGGCCCGTTGACCCAATGGCTTGCAGCACGAGGCATCGTCGGTCTGAGCGGCATCGACACCCGCGCGCTGACTGCTCGGATCCGCGATACGGGCATGCCGAACGCGGTGATCGCGCATGCGCCGGACGGTGTATTCGATATTCCCGCCCTGCAGCAGGCGGCCGCTGCCATGCCGAGTATGGAAGGCCTGGATCTGGCGGCCGACGTGACCAACACCCAGCAGTTCAAATGGGACGAAACGCCCTGGACCTGGGATGTCGGTTATGGTGCGGCGGATCCCGGGCCCTTGCATGTCGTCGCCATCGATTTCGGTATCAAGCGCAACATTTTGCGCCTGTTGGCCGACGAGGGTTTTCAGGTCACCGTCGTGCCGGCGAACGCAAGTGTCGAGGACATCCTGGCGCATCGTCCGGACGGGCTCTTCCTGTCCAACGGTCCCGGCGATCCGGCCGCTACGGCGACCTATGCCGGCCCGGTGGTCAGGAAGAGCCCGTCCGGACGATGCGCCAGGATGTCCTCGACACTTGCGTTCGCCGGCACGACGGTGACCTGAAAACCCTCGTCGGCAAGTC
>JANQQB010000412.1 GCA_028285165.1 Rhodobiaceae bacterium | reverse complement strand
CGCCTTCAGGCGATTGTTCATGTCGCGGTCATGGGACTGGGCGGCCTGTTTCTGCCTTTCGCCGTCAATACGGATTTCATGCCGAGTCCGGACGCAGCGCTGGCGCCGGGTGTCCTCGTCCTGTTCGCCGTCTCCATCGGCTTTCCCTTTTTCGCGCTCGCGGCAAACGCGCCGCTTCTGCAAAGCTGGTTCGCCCGGACCGGCCATCGGGACGCCGACGATCCCTACTTCCTGTACGGCGCCAGCAATGCCGGCAGCGTTCTGGCGCTCCTGGCCTATCCGGTTCTGATCGAGCCGTTTTTCCCGATGGCGACCCAGACATTCGCCTGGGCGGCAGGCTACGCAGGCCTTGCCCTATCGGTTTTCGCTGCCGCCTGGATCGGTCAGGCCATGCGCTCGAAAGCGCCATCATTTTCGTCCATGCCCCGGGAGCGAACGATTGAACCGGACACGCGGACCGCGCCGGCGCCGGCACGGACCGACATCGACTGGCGTCTCCGGTTTCGCTGGATCGCGGCGGCTGCCATTCCGTCCTCCCTCATGCTCGGTGTAACGACCGAACTGACGACGAACATCGCAGCCGCGCCGTTCCTCTGGGTGCTGCCGCTTTCGCTCTACCTGATCACGTTCATTCTGGTGTTTGACAGAAAGGCGGCGAGACCGGGTCCGGTGCTGTCCATTCTGCATTCCGCGCTTCTGATCGCCGTCCTGGTGTTCGGGCTGCTTTTCCTCGATTTTGTTGCGGTCAGCATCTTTGTGCATCTGGCCCTGTTTTTTGTCAGCGCCCTGATTTGCCATTCCGATCTGGCCGCCCGTCGCCCCTCAGCCGACCGATTGACGGAATTCTATCTCTGCATGTCGGCCGGCGGCGTGATCGGCGGTGCGCTGACGGCCTTGTTCGCGCCGCTGCTGTTCCCGACCATTTTCGAATATCCGCTGATGCTGGCCGCTGCCTGCCTGTTTCTTCCCGGCAATATCGGCAAGGTGACGGATGTCCTGAAGGATTGCGGTTTCGGCATCGCCGTCCTGCTTGCGGCGGGCGCACTGACCTATGTCGGCATGCAGGCCAAAATCGTCGAGATCGATCATGGCATCTTCCTGCAGCTTCTCTTCATCGTCTTGTCCGCGGCCTATATCATCTGGCGGGGACGGCCGGTGCGTGCGGCAAGCCTGGCCTTGGCCATGGCCGTGGTGGCGGCGGTCTTCATACCGGCCCTGATCAGCGACCCGGGAACGCGTCTGGCCTCGCTGGAGCGCAGTTTCTTCGGCGTGTCCAAGGTCCTTGCGGTCGACACCGAAGACGGCCGCGTCCATCATTTCGTGCACGGCGACACGAACCACAATGTCCAGCTTCGCGACCCGGGCAAGACGCGCATTCCGCTGGCCTATTATTCGCTGGAAGGCCCCTTCGGCGACATCGTCAGGGCCGCGCGCCGGGCGAAACCGGGAATGAGCGTGGCCAGCATCGGCCTCGGCGCCGGCGCCCTGGCCTGCCATGCCCGCCCGGACGAAGATTGGGTCATGTATGAGATCGACCCCGCCGTCGTGCGCATCGCGACGGATCCGTCGCTGTTTTCCTATGTCCCGGAATGCATGCCGGACGCTCCGATCGTTCTGGGCGATGCCCGGTTGACGATGGAGGCCGAACCCGACGGACGCTTCGACCTGATCATCGTCGATGCCTTTTCCTCGGCATCGATTCCCGGACACCTTGTGACCGTCGAAGCGATTGAACTCCTGCGGCGCAAGCTGACCCCGGACGGCCTGCTGTTCTTCCACGTCTCGAACCGGTTTGCCGACGTGGCCTCGGTGACGCTGGCGGCGGCGAAGAAACTTGGTCTCGCATCGCGCTACATCGTTTTTGAGATCCCAGATGACCTGCCGCATGCCGAATGGAAACATCCAACGCACGCCGTCACGATCGCGCCCGAACCGATCCTGGAAGCGGCCTTTGCGGACAATCCGTCCTGGCGGCCGGCAGAGCCAAACCCGCTCGTTGCCGCCTGGACCGACGATTGGTCGAACATTCTGATCGCGCTGATTGCCAAGAGCCGCGGCGGACCGACGGTCGAGGCCGGCGTCGAGACGGCGGGTGTGCAATCGAACGTTCGATAACGGCTCGGCCGCAAGCGGACATCAATCCCGTCACGGGTGCCGGGAAGGCGACAGGCGCGACGCTGTCCTGCCTCATGCTGGCGCCAAAGGCTGCTGGCCCGACGAACGGCCCTAGCAGACCACACCGGTGCTCACCGCAACGCCCCGCATGCCGTCCGGATGGAAGCAGCCGCGCTCTCCAGAAGTTCCTTCGAATACGCATAGGACAGCCGGAAATGGCCGGGCAGTCCGAAGGCTCGGCCCGGCACCACGGCGACCCCGTGCGCGTCCAGCAAATAGGCGCAGAAGTCGGCATCTGTGGACAGAACCGCGCCGCCCGGCGTCGTCAGACCGAGCACGCCCTCGCAGGACGGATAGAGATAGAACGCTCCTTCGGGCATCTGACAGGACAGTCCGCTCGACTGGTTGAGCGCGGCAACCATCATGTCGCGCCGCTCCCGGAACGACGCGCAGCGGTCTGCCAGAAAGTCCTGGTTGCCGTTGAGCGCCGCGGTTGCCGCGGCCTGCGAGATCGAGCAGGCACCCGACGTCGCCTGACCCTGCACGACCGCCATCGCCTTGATGAGCGGTGCCGGTCCTGCGCCGTAGCCGAGCCGCCAGCCGGTCATCGCATAGGCTTTTGAGACGCCGTTGACAATCAGCATGCGATCGGCAAGCCGCGGCAGGGTTTGCAGCGCCGAGGTGAAGCCGTCCGCGCCGTAGACGATGTGTTCGTAGATCTCATCGACCATCAGCCAGACGCGCGGATGCCGTTCCAGCACGGCACCGAGCGCCCGCATTTCGGCCACTGAATAGACGGCCCCGCTCGGATTTCCGGGCGTGTTGAGCAACAGCCATCGTGTGTCGGGACCGATCGCCGCTTCGAGCTGTTCGGGCGTCAGCTTGAAACCGTTTTCCGCCGAACACGTCACAACGTTCGGGCGCCCGCCACACACGGTCACCATGTCGAGATAAGTGGTCCAGTATGGTGCGGGTACGATCACGTCGTCGCCGGCCGAAAGCGAGGCCATCAGCGCATTGAACAGGATCTGCTTGGCGCCGGCCGATACGATGATCTGGTCGCGCTCGAAGGTCAGGCCGTTCTCGCGACGGAACTTTCCGAGGATCGCGTCGATCAGGGGCGGGTTGCCGCGCGTTGCCGGATATTTCGTATCGCCGGCCCAGATCGCGTCGACGGCGGCCTGTTTGACATGATCCGGCGTGTCGAAATCCGGTTCGCCGGTGCCGAGCGTGATCACCGCTTCGCCAGCGGCGCGTTTGCGGGCGGCCGCTTCCGAAATCTGCACGATTTCCGAAATCTCAATCGAGGCGACCCGCTCGCCGCGCGTGAAAGACGTCATGTGTTCGGCGTCCATGGCGATCCTCAGGCCTGTTTGCGGTCGTCGACGATGGTCATATGGGCAAGGCCGCTCTCGCCCAGATCGACCTTGGCGAACGGCCCGCCATGATAGAATTGCGCCGGATCCGAAGGATCGGCCGGCGGCCGCTCCGCAAGGATCTTTTGTGCAAACACCTCGGCATTGTCCTTCGGCCGGTACCCGAGAAACTGCGCCCCGCTGTTGTCGACGCCCGCGCGATCGTTGTTCGACACACCGTAGACGATTGTGTGCCCGACGACCGGCGCTTCGATGCTCTTTGTCACGAGCTGGATGAGATCGTCATAGCTCAGCCAGGTTCCAAGCGCCCGTTCGCTCGTCACCTGGGCGCAGGACAGGATGCGCAGGCAGACGGATTCAAGCTGCCGCTTCGTCCAGTAGAGGTAGGCCAGATCCTCGGAGAAACATTTGGCAAGACCGTAGAACGTGTCCGGCCGGTGCGGCGCGTCGACGCCGATGCACTCGGTGCGCGGATACATGCCGACCGCATGGATCGAACTGGCATAAACGACCCGTTTGACGCCCTGCCGATGCGCGGCTTCCCAGATGTTGTACGAGCCGAGGAAGTTCGGTCCGAGCAGGTCCTCGAACGGCGCCTCATCCGCGATCGAGGCAAAATGCACGACCACGTCGACGCCTTCCAGCATGGGCAGGACCTGCTGCATGTCGGAGACATCCGTGCGGCGATAGTCCTCGCCTTCGTAGAGCGACCCGATTTCGTCAACGAGGTCGCTCGAAATCAGGCGCGTTCCCATCCGGGCAAGCGGTTCACGGAGATAGGAGCCGAGCCGCCCGTTGGCGCCGGTCAGTGCGATGACAGTCATTGTGTATCCCTCAGTCAGTCAGATGATGGCTTTTTCCAGAAACGGCGTCCCGCTGACAATGCGGTCGTAGCCGAGCGGGCTGAGGTCGAGGCCGCGAAACACGCCATAGGCGACGAGTTCGGAAATGCCGCGCCCCATAGCCGCCGATTGCTGGAAGCCGTGTCCGGAAAAGCCGTTGACGAACAGAAAATTGCCGACCTCGTGATGCGGTCCGATCACCGCGTTCTGGTCGAGCACGTTGTAGGCATAGTGGCCGACCCAGGAATTCAGGACTTTGACGGCCTCGAATGCCGGCACCCGGTTGGCAAGCGCCGGCCAGATCTTGTCCTCCCAGATCGCATGATCGAGATAGAAATCGTCGTAGGCAACCGCCGGATCGTCGTCCGGCGGACACCCGCACATGAAATACGCACCGTCCGTTCGCATGGTTACGCCGGTCGGATCGATGGTGAGCGGCAGGTCCTGCCCGAGCTTCTGTTCAACGTCGAAGATGAACGTGTAGCGCCGACGCGGCTCGACGGGAATGTCGAGACCGGCCATCTGCGCCGTTGCCGAAGCGCGCGGACCCGATGCGTTGACGACCAGGCCGGCCTCGATGCGCTCGCCGGACGAAAGCGTCACGCTGTCGACCCGATTGCCCGTCCGACCGATGGCGACGACCTCGTTGGTGACATATTCCGCGCCGTTTTCCCGGGCCTTGCGGCGCCACCATTGGAACATGGTGTTGCCGTCGAAATAGCCCTCATCGCTCGGGTTGTAGCTACCGAGCACGATGTCGTCGGTGTTGTAGAACGGAAACGCCTCGGCAATTTCCGCCGGGGTCATCAGACGGGTCTCGGCACCGCAAGCCGCCTGCACGGCCTGGTTTTCCCGCAGCACCGCTGCGCCGTCTTCGGTCGCGGCCATGAACATGTAGCCAAATTCATGCAACTGGATATCCGGGATATCCGGATCGCCGCCGAGATTGTCCCGGAAATTGCGCAGGAATTCGGCGTTGAACTGGGAAATCTTTATGTTGATTTCGTTGGAGAATTGAAGGCGCGTGCAGGAATTGGTGTGCGACGTCGAGGCGAATGCGTAGTTCGGATCCCGTTCCACGACCAGGATACGGCCGTTAAAATCCGGATTGGCCGACAGGAACCAGGCGCAGGACGATCCGATCATCGCGCCGCCGATGATGACCACGTCGTATCGGTCGTGTTTCGGTTCGCCGACGATCGGATCAAGCGCCATCGTCCGGATCCTTCCTTAGCCTTGTTTCGGCTGCGATGTCGTCATCGGCGAGGCCGTAGATCTCGCGCGCCGCTTTTTCGGAGATATAGCCGCGCCGGAGATCCCGCCGGACCGCCGCCCGGTCCCGCTCGCGCGGCGCACCGAGACCGCCGCCGCCGGGAAAAGCGAGCATGACACGCCGGCCGGCCGGGATCGCCTGGCGGCCCTTGCCCCTCAGTGATGTTCCGTCGTCGAGGCCGATTTCGGTTGCGCCGCCCACGCCGCCGCCGTCGCGGCCGCGGGCCGGATGATCGACCCGGTCGAGCATGGCGCTGAAATCGAATTCGTAGCCTTCGGCCGCACCGACTTCCATGAACTGGCCGAGACCGCCGCGATGGGCGCCGGCGCCGCCGGAATCGGGCCGCAATTCCTTGCGCCAGATGATCACCGGACCGGTCTGTTCGGTCGCCTCGATCGGCATGGTCATGACGCCGCTCGGAAATGCCGTTGCATTGAGGCCGTCCGATGTCGGCCGCGCGCCGGACCCGCCGCTGTTGAACATCAGGACCTCGGCTCGGCGCCCGGTGCCGGGCATGTTGCCGTCGGAGCGCGGTCGCAGGCTCACCTGGAAATTGCAGAGCGCCCCGGCCCCCTCTGTCGGCACCGTATCGGGCAGAATGTCGTGCAACGCGCCAAGCACGACGTCCGGGATCATGTGCCCGATGATGTGGCGCAGGGCCACCGGCGCCGGATGCACGGCGTTGACGATCGTGCCTTCGGGCGCGGAAATCCGGAATGGCGCGAGCGATGCGGCATTGTTCGGAATGTCCGGCGCGATCGCGCATTTCAGCGCATAACACGCATAGGCCTTGGTATAGACCAGCGGCACGTTGATGCCCTTGCGGTCGACCGGCGACGTGCCGGCAAAGTCCGCCGCCACATGATCCGAACCGATATCGAGCTGCACCTGGATGCGGATCGGCGTGTCGAAGCCGTCGATCGTCATGGCGTTGAGCGCAGTGGCTTGCGGCAGCGCGGCGATGCGGTCGAGCGTCGCCCGCAGGCTGTTGTCCAGGATGAAGTCGGCAATCGAGGCAAGGTCGGCCAGGCCGAACTCGGTCAGCATGTCGATCAACCGCCGGTGCCCGATATCGTTGCAAGTGGCGAGCGCATACATGTCGCCGACCACCTGGTCCGCCTCGCGCACATTCGCCCGCACGATCCGGATGAAACTCTGGTCGACCGTGCCGCGTTCCGCGAACTTCATGATCGGAATACGCAGCCCCTCTTCGTAGATCGAATTCGCATCCGCCCCGAAACCGCGCCCGCCGATATCCACGATATGCGCGGTACAGGCAAAGAATCCGACGAGCGATCCGCGGTGAAAGGACGGCGTCACGACAGTGATGTCGTGCAGGTGGCCGGTGCCCATCCACGGGTCGTTGGTGATGTAGACATCGCCTTCGAACATCGCGTCGCGACCGATTTCGCGGATGAAATGCCCGACCGATTCCGCCATTGCATTGACGTGCCCCGGCGTGCCGGTCACGGCCTGGGCCAGCATCTGCCCCTTGACGTCATAGACGCCGGCCGACAGGTCGCCGGCCTCGCGCACCGAGGTGGAAAACGCCGTCCGCACCAGCGCCTGAGCCTGTTCCTCGACCACCGAGATCAGTCGGTTCCACATGACCTGGTGGGCGACGGCATGTGCCGTATCCGCCGTCATGCCGCGGCCTCCCGTCGTTCGCGCACGATTTCCACGCAGCCGTCCGCCCGCATACGGGCGACAAACCCGACCGGCACCATGATCGTCGTTTCCGGTTCCGTAATGACGGCGGGCCCGGCGGCGGATCGCCCGCTCGCAAAGCCCTCCCGCTCGATCACACTTGCCTCGCGCGTGCCGCCGTCAACCGGCGAAAACACCGTGCGGACGGAAGATTGTTCTGCCGGACCCGCATCCTGCCAGTCCGCCGTCCGCGGCGCTGCGACAACCGGCGTCGAGGCATTCACAGCCCACCCCGTCACCTCGATGTCCAATCCCTCGACGGTCCTGGAGAACAGGGCCGTGTAGTCGGCTTCGAACAGGGCCTGCAGCCGACCGGCCTCGGGATCGGCGGCTT
>JANQQB010000411.1 GCA_028285165.1 Rhodobiaceae bacterium | reverse complement strand
GGCCAGCATCACAATCGCGCCGGAAATCCCCGGCCGCCGTTCCGAAGTGCGCCAGAACGGTCCGTGGGCATTCAAGCGTCTTCTGGAAGCCGGTAGCCTGTCGCGCCGCGGCGATGAACTCGCGGCCCGGTTTGTCATCGGCGGCCGCGAAGTGTCCTATCGCATCCAGGTCGGTTCGCTCAGCAATCCGCTGACATTGAAGGCCTTGCGCCAGTTCAAATGCCCGGCGGGTCTTTAGGCGACCGGCGGGGAACGGGACCGGACATGGACGACGCGGGACAAGCCGAAGGGTGCGGAGTGTACGGCAAGCTGCCGTCGAAACGCGATTTCATCGCGGCCCGGATTGCGGCCCCGGTGCTGACGGTGCTGGAAACATGGCTGCAGGGCGGCATCGCGGCGAGCAAGAACAAGATGGGCGGCGACTGGCAGGAGGCCTTCCTGACTGCACCGATCTGGCGCTTCTGGCTCGGCGAACAGATTACCGGCACCTTTTGCGTCGGCGCCGTCATGCCGTCGGTCGACGGCGTCGGACGATACTTTCCCCTGACCATCCTGTCGCATGGCCGAACCGGAGAGGTTCTGTCGCCGCCGCTCGACGACGCCCTGGACGCCTGGTTCGATCCGGTGGAAGGGCGTCTCTTGTCGGCCCTCGATCCGAATCTGTCGTTCGAGGCGAACGGTTTTCTGCAGGGGCTGGAGGGTGCGCGATCCTGCGCGAAACCCGCGCCGGACGCGACCTCGACGGCGCTGCGCCGCGGCACCATGTGGTCGGCCGACCCTGCCGAAGGGGCGGGTCCGGCCGGCGACCGCGACGAGGATTATCGGATCGCCGCGCAGGCCCGAACCTATTGGTGGACGAAAGGCGGTGCGCGTTTCGGGCGGCGGTTTTATTCGCATCCCGGCATGCCGGACCCGGTCGTCTACGTCAACATGATGACAGGGGACGTCTGATCATGCTGTGGTCTGAGCCAAATGGTCGGGCGCTTGCCTGCACGTCGATGACACCCCATCGATCGATTCCGCTCTCTCGGGCCGGGCTCGACCGCAACAAGGCCGAACCAACGACCGCATAACAGATATCGGGGCAACGACCATGCACGGTCAGACGTTTTGGTTTGACACCGGCGCCACAACCCATACCGGCAACGTCCGGACCGTCAATGAAGACGATTATTTCGTGGCCCGGAATCGCGGCGGCTGGATGGTCGCCGCCGTTGCCGACGGCATGGGCGGTCATGACGCCGGCGATCTGGCCAGTCATGCGATCGTCGACCATATTCAGTCGATTGGGATTCCGACCTCGGCACCGGATCTGCGAGCCCGGTTCGAGGACCGCGTCAACCGGGCGAATGAAAAGATCCGCGACATGTCGCGGGACCGCAACGGTGCGACGATTGGCTCCACCGTGGCGGCCCTTTTGACCTACGAGCGGCAATATGCCTGCATCTGGTCGGGCGACAGCCGGGTCTATCTGATCCGTAGCGGAGCCATCACACAGGTGTCGCGGGACCACACCGAAGTACAGAACCTTCTGGACCAGGGTATAATTTCCGCCGAAGAGGCAAAGACCTGGCCCCGCCGTAACGTGATTACTCAGGCCATCGGCGTCACCAGTCCGGCACCGCTCGATATCGCGCAGGGCATTGTCGAAAGGGACGATGTTTTTGTTATCTGCAGCGACGGGTTGACCGGTCATGTGGCCGATGAGGAGATTCGCGATATCGCTGTCGGCAATTCTCCGCAGGCGGCATGCGAGGGCTTGGTCGATTTGACACTGCTGCGCGGTGCGCTGGACAATGTGACCGTGGTTGTGGTGCGGTGTGTGCCTGTTGAGGAACCGGCAAGTGTTTTAAGCTAGCTTTGCAAGCGGGGATGCGGCAAGGGCGTTTGTCTTCCGAGGCGGCTGGAGGGCGAAAGGCGTGCCGATGGGGTGTATCCGGCGGTGAGCCGACCCGACCCACAACAGATCCTGCCGCGTGAACGGACGATGCAGACATGCGGTGGAGCAACCCGCGAGCGACGATTGAGGATCAGCCAGCGTGACAGCGGTCGGCGAGGTAAAACAAGGGACCGAACTGAACGGCATCTACCGTATCGACGAAAAGATCGATATCGGTGGGATGGGCGAAGTCTATCGTGGCCACAACATCCAGACCAACGATCCGGTCGCGATCAAGATCGTTTTGCCGGAACTCGCGCGGGACGAGACGATTCTCGCCCTTTTCCGCAAGGAAGCCTCGGTCCTCAATCACCTCAGCCACCAGGCGATCGTGCGCTATCACGTGTTTACGATCGATCCGGGGATCGGCCGGCCATATCTGGCGATGGAATTCGTCGATGGCGAATCGCTGGCGGCCCGGGCCGTGCGCGAGCCGCTTTCGGTCGACGAAGCCGTTCAACTGACGCGGCATCTGGCTTCGGGCCTGCAGACCGCCCACGATGCCGGCGTCATTCACCGGGATCTGTCGCCAGACAACATCATTCTGAAACACGGGCAGGTCGGTAGCGCCAAGATCATCGATTTTGGCATCGCCAAATCCGCTCAGGTCGGCGGCGGCACGCTGCTCGGCGGCAAGTTTGCCGGCAAGTACAATTTTGTTTCTCCAGAGCAATTGGGTTTGTACGGCGGCGAGATCTCGCCGAAATCCGATATCTACAGTCTGGGCCTGGTTATAGCCTCGGCGCTGGCCGGTGCGCCGATCGACATGAGCGGCAGCCAGGTCGAAGTCGTCGAGAAACGCCGGCGGGTTCCCGATCTGGCAGCGGTCAGCCCGGCCCTGCGGCCCTTGATCACCGAGATGCTGCAACCGGATCCCGCTGACCGTCCGGAAAGCATGATCGATATCGTCGAGCGCCTCGCCCGGCCGCTTCCGGAAGAGCCGATCGTCGAGGAAGAGCCGGCGCAACCTGCCGAGACGACTGTCGTGACAGATGTTTCGTCGGTCCCGCCGCTGGCCGATGCAGCGCCCGCCGCCGCAGATCCGGCACCCGACAACCAGCCGCCGGAGCCGGGAAGTGTTCCGCCGACGCCGCCTCCGATCGGCGATTCCGCGCCGCCGCACATGCCGGTTCAGGCACCGCCGCAAATGCCGTCAGCGCCGCCGGAAGGGTCCGCGCCGTCGGCATCGCCTGCGCCACCACCGCCGCCGGACCAATTGCCGGCCGGA
>JANQQB010000407.1 GCA_028285165.1 Rhodobiaceae bacterium | reverse complement strand
GTCTCCGATCGAGACCGCCACGAACTTTGTCGCCATCGATTGCGGTGGCGATGAAACCGTTTCCAAGGCGATCCTGTCCGGGCTTGTCGAGGCCGGTGTCTTCGTGCGCATGCCTGGCTTTGCCCCGCAGAACCGGTGCATCCGTGTGTCCGCCGGGACCGGAAGCGATCTCGATGTTCTGGAAAGCGCGCTGGTACCGGTCCTCGAAATGGTCCGCAGCACGGTCTGAACCGGCCATCGCAGCCGGCGGAATAGTGCGCCTGCCGCGCCTCCAACACTGATTGGGGTATCGACCCCATACGCCCGCCAGGGGGCCGTTCGTATCTGATCAGGTATGGACGGCACGACCCGGAGAAAGCCGGCGACCTGCCGTTCCCGAAACTTCACACGCCTCGGGAGCGAAAAATGATCCAGACCTCGAAAACCCTCGGACGGACCGTCGCTATTGCCGGCCTCGTCCTGATGGCCGCGACGACCGGCGGCCTCGCCCAATCCCCACAGAATATTGCGCCGAAGAACATTGGGCCCGGCAATATCGGGCCCGGTCCCGGCTACGGCCCGCCGGGTGGCTGTCTGTCGACCACGCTGGCCGGCAACACCTACATGCGCATCTGCCCCACGTCGTATTCGGCCAATGCCAACGGCACGTCCTGCCAGGGTTCGGTTTCGGCCGTCGGTGGCGGCTACAACCTGCGCCGCGGGTCCTGCAACGTCTGGGGCCAGCAATTCCTTGGCGGACGGTTGTCGTGCAACGGCGGCAACACGTGCCAGTGGACGCCGAGCCCGGCCGGACGCCAGCAAGGCTATTTCGCCGAACAGGTCTACGTTTCCTATCAGTAGGCCGCCCCGTTCCACACAACTGAAGTCCCCTTAAATCCTGCTCAATGGAGTTTCCCATGACGACCACGACACACCCGTTTGCCAAGGCCGTGCGCACTTTGCCCGCCATCCTGATCGCCGGCGCGATGCTGGCGAGTGACGCCAGCGCCCAGCAATACCGGCCGAACAATATCGGGGGCGGTCAGGCCTGCGGGATGAACATCGGCGGCTGCGGCGACTACGGTCCGCCGTCCTACGGCCCGCCGCCGTCTTATGGCCCGCCCCCGTCTTACGGTCCGCCTCCGTCCTATGGTCCGCCGCAATACGGTCCCCCGGGTGCCGCTGCCGCCGGTGCCGCCGCCGCGTTCCTCGGTTTGCTGGTGGGTTCAGCCATCGCCGGCAAGAACCGCAAGCGGAACCGCTCTAAGAAATACTGATCCCCTTCGGCCCAACGCTGCCCACGGGCCGGTGAAGGGCGATGTGTGCCGCGAAACGGGCGCTTTAATGCGCCCGTTTCGGCGTTTTAGGGGCGCACTTCCTTTCCGGATTTTCCGTAAGTGCCGACCGGTTCCGCATGATGCCGTATGCGGCCGCATTCACGGATCATACGGTCCGCACCGTCTCGAACGCCGAATGGCGCCGATTCAACATTGCTCTTTTGTCCTGCTTCTGGTTTTTGTGTCGATGAAACAATCTCTTGGTAACCATAAACCGGTATTAACGAAACGATGGCAGGTTCCTCCGAGCGCTTTTCCCTCAAAGGCCGAACCGCGCTCGTTACCGGTGGCGGATCCGGCATCGGACGGGCGATCGCCCACGGCTTGAGCGATGCGGGTGCCGATATCGTCCTGGTCGGCCGGCGCGAAGCCCCGCTCCAAGAAGCGCTGGAGACGCGCGCCGGACGCGTGATCCCGGTCGATCTGGCCGCTCCCGACGGTATCGATAGGTTGACCGGCCATCTGCGCACCACAGGCCAGGCACCCGACATCCTCGTCAACGCCGCCGGCGTCAATCTGCGTCAGCCTGCGGCCGACATCACGCCGGACAGCTGGGATCAGACGCTGACAATCAATCTGAAGATCCCGTTCTTTCTGGCCCAGGCCCTTGTCGGCGACATGGTAGCGCGCGGTTGGGGGCGCATCCTCAACATCGCTTCTCTGCAGTCCGAGCGCGCCTTTGAGAACGGACTTGCCTATGGCGCGTCCAAGGGCGGTGTCGCGCAACTGACACGGGCAATGGCCGAGGCCTGGTCCGGGTCCGGCGTCAACGCCAATGCGATCGCCCCCGGTTTCTTTCCGACCGATCTCACGTCTGCGGTGTTCGGCGACAAGGAGCGCACCGAAAAACTGGCCAATCAGACGGCCATCGGCCGCAACGGCGCGCTCGATGACCTGGTCGGTCCGGCTGTGTTCCTGACATCGCCAGCGAGCGATTACGTGACCGGTCAGGTCCTTTATGTTGATGGAGGCTTCACGGCTAAATGAAGGCGCTTGTCTACGAAGGTCCGCAATCGATCGCACTGCGCGACGTTCCCGATCCGGTACCGGCCGACGGCGACGTCTTGGTCAAGGTTGAGGCGGTCGGCATATGCGGCTCTGACATGCATGCCTATCTCGGCCACGATGAACGGCGCCCGGCGCCGCTGATCCTCGGGCATGAAGCCGCCGGCACGATCGCCTCGGGTCCGTTCGAAGGACGCAGGGTCACGGTCAATCCCCTGGTTTCCTGCGGCGTGTGTGAACACTGCCGGGCGGGGCGCGAGAATCTTTGCCCGCACCGGCGCATCCTCTCCATGCCGCCGCGCGAAGGGGCGTTTTGCGATTACGTTTCCACGCCGCTTGCCAACACTGTGCCCGTACCGGACGGCGTGTCTTTCGAAAAGGCGTCGCTCGCCGAACCATTGGCCTGCGGCTGGCATGCGGTTCGGGTTGCCGAGCGCACTTTGAACCAACCGCTTGAGGAAACCGTATGTCTGGTGCTGGGCGGGGGTGCGATCGGATTCGGATCGGCCCTGGTGCTCAGAGCGTTCGGCGCCAGCGACATAACGGTGATCGAACCCAATGACCTGCGCCGCCCGGTGCTGGAAAGCGCAGGTTTTAAGGTCCGGGGTGTGGACTCTTTCGACGGGTCGCCCCATTTGGTCGTGGATGCGCACGGGAATGCGGCGACGCGGGCGATGGCGTCGCGCGTCGTGCAGCCGGGAGGAACGATCGTTCATGTCGGTCTGTCGGGCGGCGACGCCGCTCTCGACACACGTCGCATGACCTTGCAGGAAATCACGTTTGTCGGGACCTATACCTACACGCCCGTAGACTTCACGGAGACGGCCGAAGCGATTTTCGACGGCCGCCTCGGTGACCTGGACTGGCCGGAAATCAGGCCGTTGCACGACGGCGTGCAGGCCTTCGACGCGATAAACCGAGGTGCTGTGGCAGCGCCGAAGGTGATTTTGAAACCCTGACGTTGCCGGATAATCGGGCGTTTGGCCGCCCGATTATCCGGCAATGGGTAGATGTATCTGTCTGACGGTTCGGCGGTTTGCGCCTCGGGCAGCTGTGAAGGAAGCGTATATGCTGTTGCTGGAGAATGTGGCCTATCTCCTGATCGGTGGCCTGCTGCTGTATTACGGCGGCGACTGGATCGTCGATGGAGCCCGCAGCCTGGCCGAGCGCCTGCACATTTCTCCGCTTCTTGTCTCCATGGTGCTGATCGGCTTTGGAACGTCGGCGCCGGAATTGTTCGTCAGCATGCGCGCCGTCACGTTCGGCCATTTCGACATATCCATGGGCAACGTGGTCGGCAGCAACATCGCCAATCTGCTTCTTGTTCTGGCCTTGAGTGCTGTGATTGCGCCGATTGCCACGACACGACGTCTTTTGTGGATCGACGGCGGCGCCGCATTGGTCGCGAGCCTGGCCTTTGTTCTGGTCTGCCTTGATGGTGAGGTGGGTCGTCTGGAGGCGGTCGCGATGATCGTCGCCTTGTTCGCCTTCATCTTCTATCGGCTGAAGGTGGACCAGGCGGACGACGAGGAGGATGATGAGACGATCGAAACCCCGAAGGCCATTGGCCTGACCGTACTCGGTCTGATCGCTTTGCCGGCCGGCGCCCATCTTTTTGTGGCCGGTGCCGTCGGATCGGCCACCTATATGGGGGTTCCGGAGGCCGTGATCGGCTTGACCGTGGTCGCCGTCGGGACGTCCTTGCCGGAAATGGCCGCCTGCCTTTCGGCGGCCGCCAAGAAGCGTAACGACATGGCGATCGGCAACATCCTCGGCAGCAATGTCTTCAATTGCACGATCGTGGTCGGCGGCGCCTCGCTGCTGGTTCCCATGCAGGTCTCGGACCGGTTCCTGACGAGCGATCTCTGGCTTATGCTCGCCTTTACGTTCTGCGCGCTTTACATGATGCGCACAGCGTTTCAGCTCAGCCGGGTCGAAGGCGGCATTCTCCTGGCCACCTATGCCGGCTATCTCTGGTTCGTCTCCGTTCCGGGTCTGCTTCTGTCCTGACTTTTGGCGCGCCGCACGCTGCCGCTTGAATTCTCTCCCGAGACCTTCGAAACTTTGCAAAACCGTTCGGCCCCGGTGTCGGGCGGTGCGAGCAGACGGGAGGGGCATGGCGCGTGGCCCGCAGACATTACAATCTCCCGCCCTTGACGGCGCTTGCGGCGTTCGAGACCGCCGCACGCCTGCCCGGCTTCAAGCGGGCCGCCGACGAGCTCAATGTGACCCCGGGCGCGGTCAGTCATCAGATCCGCGCCTTGGAGGCTGATCTCGGCGTAGCGCTGTTTCATCGTCGCGGGCGCGGGGTAGACCTGACGCCGGAAGGCGAACGGCTGTTCCGCTGCCTGACGGAGGCCTTTCGGGGACTTGCCGACGTCACCGGCAGCCTGCGTACGGCAGGCCGTGACAAGGCGGTCACGATCGGCGCGACCAGCGCCGTATCGGCGCTCTGGCTGACGCCACGGATCAGTGAGTTCTGGCGCGAGCACCCGGACATCGCAGTCAGTCAGCACATATCCGACCGTGATCTGGACAGGCCGCTCGGACTGGATCTGCATATCCGCTATGGCGGTGCCGACCTTGCCGATCGGGGCGGGGAATTGCTGTTCGAAGACCGACTTGTTCCGGTCTGTGCGCCGCGCTATGCCGAGGATCGGCCGGTGGCCACGCTTGCCGACCTCGCGGCCTGCCACCTCATCCACATGCCCGCTGAAGACACGTCCTGGACCACGTGGTGGTCCTGGTTCGCCACGCTTGGATATGACGGTCCGCTAACCGAGGCCCACAGCGTCAACAATTACACGATCGCCCTTCAGGTCGCCCGCGACGGTGGTGGTGTCGTGCTCGGCTGGCGCCGCCTGATTCAGCCGCTGATCGATGACGGCGCCCTGATTGTCTACGGGTCATGGGAAGTGCCCGCTCCGATTGCCCTCTATATTCTCGCGGACGCTGACCTTGACGGGACCGCCCGGACCTTGCGCGACTGGTTGGTGACCGCCGTTTGAGAAGCGCCGGGTCCGGCATTCCGTCCCGTGCGTGAATCGATTTCACCGGTTCGCGAACTTTTCCGATCTTGTCGCCTTGCGCATCTCAAGCCATGCTCGGCTGTTTGGTTGCGGGAGGATCAGGATGAACAGCATCGATCGTCGCGGATTTGCGTCGTCGGACGCCCTCGATCTTGAGGGGCGCGGCCTGCCGAACGCGCATTACGTTGATCCGGACATGTTTCGCGAAGAATCCGAAGCCGTCCTGATGCAAAACTGGACCGGAATCGGTTTCGGCAAGGACGTTCCGGATCCGGGATCGGCAAAACCCGTTGATCTTCTTGGCATTCCGCTTTTGATCGTGCGTGATGCGGACGGCGAAATCGGCGTCTTTCAGAACACCTGCCGCCATAGGGGCATGATCCTCGTCGACCGCCCGAAGAAGCTGCGCGGCATGATCCGGTGCCCCTACCATTCCTGGTGTTACAGCCTGAAGGGCGATTTGCGCACGACGCCGCATGTCGGTGGGCCCGGCCATAACATGCACGCCGATATCAGGCGCGATGAACTCGGCCTGGTGCGTATCCGCTCGCATGTCTGGCGCGACGTGGTTTTTGTGAATGTGTCCGGGACCGCACCGGCGTTTGAGGATTACGCCGGTTCGATGGTGTCGCGATGGTCGGAATTCGAAGACCCGATGGTGTTCGGCGGAACGGACAGCGCCTTCAGCCTCGAGGTCGCCACGAATTGGAAACTGGCGGTCGAAAATTATTGCGAGAGCTATCATCTGCCATGGGTGCATCCCGGCCTGAATTCCTATTCCCGTCTCGAGGACCATTACAATATCGAAGAGCCCGGACATTTCTCCGGCCAGGGCACGACGGTCTATCGACAGTTCAGCGACGAGGCCGGCCGTGTGTTTCCCGACATCAACGGTCTGTCGCGGAAATGGGACACGGCGGCTGAGTATCTCGCCTTTTATCCCAATGTGCTGTTCGGCGTGCATCGCGACCATGCGTTTGCGATCCTGCTCGAGCCGGTGGCAATCGACCGGACGATCGAACACATCGCCATCTACTACACGGCGGAGGGAGCGACCGCGCCGGACCTTGCCGAGATGCGCCGTGCCAATGCGCAGCAATGGCGCACTGTCTTTGAGGAGGATGTCGGCGTCGTCGAGGGCATGCAGCGCGGCCGACACGGCCCGCTATTTGATGGCGGCGTGTTTTCACCGGTCATGGACGGCCCGACCCGGATGTTTCACGAATGGGTCGCGTCCCAGATTTCCAATGCCCGGCGTGCCGCTTCCGGCTGACCGGACTGTTCCTGCCCCTGCGGGGTCGTCCGCCGTCGAGCGGCTCGACGGCGCGCTGCTTGACGCGCATGCCCGTCAGGATAAGGAGGCGCTGGTCATGCTCTATGCAGAGGCCGGTGATCGTGAATTGGCCGCCGGCAATGTCGATGCCGGCTGTTTTTTTCTCACGCACGCCTTCGTCTATGCGCTTGAAGACGGTCATCCCGAGGCGGACCGCCTGCATGCGGCTTTGAAGCGTCACGGCCGGGATTGCTAGCGGTTACAGCATAAATGTCGATAAGCGGGCCGGCTTCACGACCGGAGGCGGTGCACATTCGAGGCAGCGGCCGGCTCGACGGCGTCGGCTGCGTGGTCAATGCCTGACTCGATCCGTTGCAGCGCCTGATAAAGCATGGTCCGGTCGCCCGTCTCAATCGCGGCTTCGAGCACCTTGAGCTGTTCGGTGAGCGCCGGGAGCGGAATGCGGCCGGTATCGACCCCGAATATGCCGGGGCAATCCGTGTCCCGTTCGGTTTCCGATTCCGCCAGCAGCAATTCGTCGAGCCGTTCGCCGGGACGCAGTCCGGTGACACGGATCTCGATGTCGCGCCCGACCTCGAGCCCCGCGAGCTGGATCATCGTTCGGGCGAGGTCGTTGATCTTCACCGGCCGGCCCATCTCCAGCACGTAGACGGCAAGGTCTGCCTTGTTGGCGCCGCGAATGGCGGCCCCCGCGGCACCGAGCACCAGGTCGGCCGCCTCGGTCGGCGTCATGAAGTAGCGGGTCATGTCCGGATGGGTCAGCGTAACCGGGCCGCCGCGTTCGATCTGTTTGCGGAACAAGGGCACGACCGATCCCTTGGTGCCAAGCACGTTGCCGAACCGTACAGCGATCACACGCGACCCCGGATGACCGCGCGCCTGGTCCTTCGCCACGCAATACAATTCTGCGATCCGCTTGGTCGCGCCGAGCACGGAGGCTGGATGCACCGCCTTGTCGGTCGAGATCATGACGATCGACTTGACCCCGTGCGCCAGGCTCGATTCCACGACGTTGACCGTGCCGAAGACATTCGTCTTGACCGCTTCGGCCCAGTTGTTTTCCAGCATCGGCACCTGTTTGAGCGCCGCCGCGTGCACCACGTGATCCGGGCGGATGTCCTTCAGGAGCCTGTCGAGCGCCGCCCGGTCGCGGATATCGGCTAGCCGCACATGCAGGCGGCCGGAGGCCACGTCGTCGGACAATTCCTGGCCCATCCGGTAGAGCGCTTCTTCGGAATTGTCGAAGACATAGACCTGGCCGGCGCCGAAATGCAGCAATCGCCGGACGAGTTCGCCACCGATCGACCCACCGCCGCCCGTGACCGCCACCCGCGATCCGGCGACGAACGGATCGACGAATTCCTGTGACGCCGTGCGCATGTCCCGGAACAGAATGTCGGCCACGTCGATGTCGGCTAGGCTCAATTGCTGGGTCGAGGCGAGCACGTCGAGGCTCTCCCCGAGGCGCCGCACGCGAATGCCACGTTCCTGGCAGGTCTTGATCAGGCGTTCCGGCGCGTTTTCCGGTTCGAACGCGCTTGGCGTCATGATGACTTCGGAAATCGGCGTGCCGTCATGCACCAGCCGGTCGAGGATGTCCGCGGCATCGACAATGCGGCCGCGCACCGGCACGGTGCGGATGATCTGCCCCTGGTCGCTCGTCTTGTTGGAGAGCACGCCGATGCCCTTCAATCCGGGTCGTGCATCCCCTTCCAGAAGCCGGATCACGCGCTCCGCATCAAGCGCGATGCCGGCGATCAGCACCGGGCGCCGCGACTTGACGCGTTCCACCTTGGTCCGCTGGCGCCAGTCCTTGTAGTACCGATAAAGCACGCGCGGGCCGAGAAGCAGCGCGATCTGCGATCCCCAATACAGCACGATCAGCGTCGGGCTGGTGAAGATCTGGTCCGGGAAATAGCGGTTGCCGAACAGGAACGAAAACACGACGATGCCGATCGACACCGCGGTCACCGCCTTGGAAATGTTCATAAAGTCGTAGATCGACGCGAACCGCCAGATCGACTTGTACATGTTGAAATGGCGGTAGACGAAGAACGAGAAGCAGGCCACGCCGAGTGCGAAATAGGGGGCTTGCGAGAAATTCTCGTTGGTCAGAAGGTTTTCGCCGATCCGCACCCAATAGCTGAACAGCACCGCGATCGCCGTCATGGCGAAATCGTGGGCGATTACGACGAGCTTGCGGTAATTCGGGCGGCGGGGCGGTGTGTCCATGGGAATGAAAGTGTCTGGTGATTACCTGGTATGCCGGTTCGGCGGCGCGGACGGTCCCCGCAAGACTGCGATGGCCGGACTTTTCTCTCAAATGCACTGCAAACGCAAGGTGCGGTTCGGTTCTGGTCTGTTCCAGGACGCCGGCACACGGCTTCAAGGGCCGGCGAGTTCAAACCTGCACATCACCACGTTGCGACCGAATTGGGGCTTTTCAAAGTCCCCGCATTGGCCATGATGGCGGCGCCGCGCCGCGCGGTGGATAAGCAGTTAAGAATGGAGGACGGGATGGGCGTGATCGAACTGAATTCCTTTGCCGAGGGCCGGTTTCATGCGCCGACGGACGGTCCGGTCGACATTGCCAGCGCGGTCACCGGCGATGTGATCGCCCGCGCCTCCAGCCGCGGTCTCGATTTCCGGGCAATGGCATCCTACGCTCGCGATGTCGGCGGACCGGCGCTGCGGCGCCTGACGTTTCACGACCGGGCGCTGATGCTGAAGGCGCTCGCCCAATATCTGAATGAACGCAAGGAGGCGCTTTACGCCCTGTCGCTGCAGACCGGTGCGACCCGGCCCGATTCCATGATCGACATCGACGGCGGCATCGGCACGCTGTTTGTTATGTCGTCCAAGGGACGCCGCGAAATGCCGAATGCGGACCTCTATGTCGATGGCGGTCCGGAAGTGCTGGCGCGCGACGGCGCTTTTGTCGGTCAGCATGTCTATACGGCGCGCCAGGGCGTCGCGATCCACATCAACGCCTTCAATTTCCCGGTCTGGGGCATGCTGGAAAAGCTGGCACCGGCCCTCATTGCTGGCATGCCTGTGATCGTCAAACCGGCAACCGCGACCGCCTATCTGGCCGAGGCCGCCTTCCGCATGATGATCGAGAGCGAGCTTCTGCCCGCCGGCAGTGTGCAATTGATCGTCGGCTCGACCGGCGACCTTCTCGATCACGTCACCTGCCAGGATGTGGTCTCGTTCACCGGCTCGGCGGAAACCGCGGAAACGCTTCAGGTCCGACCGGCCATCATCGCCAACGCCACCCGCTTTATTGCTGAACGGGATTCGCTTAACGCCTCGATCCTCGGGCCCGATGCCGACGCGGCCTCGCCGGAATTCGATCTGTTCGTGCGCGAAGTGGCAAAGGAAATGACGGTGAAGGCCGGCCAGAAATGCACCGCGATCCGGCGCGCGATCGTGCCGCGCGATCGCCTGCCGGCCGTCGCGGACGCCCTTGCGGCACGGCTCGGATCGCTCCAGGTCGGCGATCCGGCGCTGGAAACCACGCGCATGGGCGCGCTTGCTGGCCAGGATCAGCGCCGCGACGTCTACGACAAGGTCGCGCACCTGGAAAAGGAATGCGAACGCCTGTTCGGCGATCCGGACGCCTTCGACGTGGTCGGCGCCGACGCCAGGGCTGGCGCCTTCGTGCCGCCCATGCTGTTCCACTGCGCCGATCCGCATCGGGCGGTCGACGTGCATGCGATCGAGCCGTTCGGCCCGGTGTCGACGCTGATGCCCTACGACGGGATCGACGACGCGATCGCGCTCGCCAACAAGGGCGGCGGCAGTCTTGTCGCCTCGGTCTTCACGCACGATCCGGACGCGGCGCGCGCCTTTGTCATGGGCAGCGCCGCCTATCACGGCCGGCTCCTGTTTGCCGACCGCACCTGCGGCAAACAATCGACCGGACACGGCTCGCCGATGCCGCATCTTGTCCATGGCGGCCCCGGCCGGGCCGGCGGCGGCGAGGAACTCGGCGGTGTGCGTGGAATCCTGCACTACATGCAGCGCACCGCGCTCCAGGGCAGTCCCGCCATGCTGTCGTCCATTACGAAGAGCTGGCAGTCGGGCGCGCCGGAACTGGGCGAAGGCCTGCACCCGTTCCGCTGCACCTTCCAGGATTTGGAAATCGGCCACACACTGCACACGGCCGAACGCGAAATCACGCTCGCCGACATCGAGCATTTCGCCGAATTCACCGGCGACACTTTTTATGCCCACATGGACGAGGCGGCGGCTGCCGCCAATCCGTTCTTTCCCGGCCGCGTCGCGCACGGCTACCTGATCCTGTCGTTTGCCGCCGGCCTCTTCGTCGATCCGGCGCCGGGCCCGGTGCTGGCCAATTACGGCCTTGATTCCCTGCGCTTCCTGAAACCGGTCTCGCCCGGCGACCGGGTGAAAGTGCGGCTGACGGCCAAGGAAAAGAACCGGCGCAACGACGAATACGGCGAGGTCCGCTGGGATGTCGAAGTCACCAACCAGGACGGCGACGCGGTCGCGCGCTATGAATTGCTGACGATGAATGCGATGGCGGCATAGGGCGCGGTCCTTCGGGAACACCGACCTGCGTACGGCGATTGTCGGCGCCGCTGGGTCACCCGGTTAAACCGGGTGAAGACGGCCCTTGGGTGGTTCCAGGTCGCCGATACGGTTATGGCGCTGTTGGTTATGTGCTGCCGATCCCGGCCCCTCCACCCGTCATCCCCCGGTTTAACCGGGGGACCCAGCTCACAAACACCAAC
>JANQQB010000394.1 GCA_028285165.1 Rhodobiaceae bacterium | reverse complement strand
CGCCACCGCCCCAGTTTTCGCCATCGCCGCGATAGATGCCGTTATTGTTGAAGACAACGACGCAGACCGGGAGGTTGTAGCGGCAGATGGTTTCCACCTCCATGCCGCAGAAGCCGAAGGCTGAGTCTCCCTCGACCGCGAGCACTTGTTTACCGGTCTCAATCGCTGCCGCGATGGCCGCGCCCATGCCGATGCCCATGACACCCCAGGTGCCGACGTCGATGCGGCGGCGCGGCTTGTGCATGTCAACGATAGAGCGGGCGAAGTCGAGCGTGTTCGCGCCCTCGTTCACAAAAATCGCGTCCGGGCGCTTTTCGACCGCCTTTTTCACCGCGCCGAGGGCAGCGTGGTAGTCCATCGGGCTGGAATTGTTCTGGAGCCGCGGGGCCATGCGCTCCACATTGGACCGGACCTTTGCGCGGACCGCGCCGGTCCATTCCTCGGACGGCTGCTGCCAGCTCGGTCCCATCGCCTCGATCAGCGCAGCGGCGCAGGAGCCGATATCGCCGACCAGCGGCGCGGCAATGCCGACATTGCTGTCCATCTCCTTCGGATCGATGTCGATCTGAACGAATGTCTTGGAATGGGGCTCGCCCCATTGCTTGCCCTTGCCGTGGCCGAGCAGCCAGTTGAGACGGGCACCGACCATCAGGACGACGTCGGATTCCTTAAGCACCATCGACCGGGCGGCGGACGCCGATTGCGGATGGGTGTCCGGCAGCAGGCCCTTGGCCATCGACATCGGGAGATAGGGAAAGCCCGATTTCTCGACAAGCTCGCGCACCAGATCGTCGGCCTGGGCGTAGGCCGCCCCCTTGCCGAGAATGATCAACGGCTTTTTTGCGCCCCTCAGCACATCGATCGCGCGGGCAACGGCCTCGGGCGCCGGCGGCTGGTCCGGCGCCGGGTCAACCACCTTGACGAGCGATTGCTGGCCCTCGGCGGCATCCATCACCTGGCCGAGCAGAGCACCCGGGATGTCGAGGTATACACCGCCCGGCCGGCCGGTTACGGCCGCGCGGATGGCGCGCGCGACACCGATGCCGATGTCGCGGGCGTAATTGATCCGGAAGGCCGCCTTGCACAGCGGTTTGGCGATGGCCAATTGGTCCATCTCCTCGTAATCGCCCTGCATGAGATCGACGATCTCACGTTCGGACGATCCGGAGATCAGGATCATCGGCCAGCAATTCGTGGTCGCGTTCGCAAGCGCGGTCAGCCCGTTAAGAAAACCTGGCGCCGAAACCGTCATGCAGACGCCCGGCTTCTTGGTCAGAAACCCGGCAACCGATGCGGCGTAGCCCGCGTGCTGCTCATGCCGGAACGACAGGACGCGCAGGCCCTCGCCTTGCGCGTAGCGCCCAAGGTCGGTGATCGGGATGCCCGGCACATTGTAGATGGTTTCAACGCCGTTCAGCTTCAGGGCATCGATCAGCAGATGGAAGCCGTCGGTCAGCGTCTCGGGCGCCGTTTCCGCCCGCACCGTCAGATCTTCCTGCACTTCAGCCAATGCCATTCTATCCTCCCGATCGGGACCGGAACGCGCCGGCCCGTTGTTGTTTTCAGGCGCCGGCGCTCGCTTTTGCGGCGGCGCGCTGGCCGATCTCAAGTTTCGTCCATGTCCGGCGCACGTGATCGTGCAGCCGCATCGTATGTTCCCGAACCCGCTTGGCGGCCTCATCGGCATCGCGGATTTCCAGGGCCTCGATGATCTCGGCGTGGTCGACGACGGAGCGCTTCACCCGATCCGCCTCCCCCATGGCGCGCAGGCGCACGGCGTGCATATGCAGGAACAGGCCGTCGGCCATTTCCTTCAAGAGCGCGCATTTGGAGATTTCGAGAATGCGCTGATGGAACCGGATGTTGTCGTCGGAATATTCCGAGATGCGGACCCCGACCTGTCCGTCATCGTATTTCGACGCGATGCGCCGCAGGCTGGCGATTTCGGCGTCGCTGGCATAGGCCGTGGCAAGGCGCGCGGCCATGCTTTCAAGCGCAGCCCAGGCGACGATCATTTCGAGGATCTCGGTCAGGCTCTTGCGCCGGACATAGACGCCCTTGCGCGGCACGACGGCGACCAATCCGTCGGTTTCCAGCCGGCCGATCGCTTCGCGCAACGGCGTGCGCGATACGCCAAGTTGCTCGGCCAGGGACCGTTCGTCCAGCCGCAGGTCGGCGTCTTCCCGGTAAATGTCCATCTCCGTAATCGCCTCGCGAAGCATGTCGTAGACATGTTCCTTCAGCGTGTACGTCGTCGGGACAGGTCGCAGTTTCATGAACCGCCTCTTTGTGCCGGAACGTGTTTCCGGCTGGGGTCGTTATTTGGTATACCATGCACCACCAATCGCCGATTGGCAATGCGTTTGTGACGTCTTGCGAGCACGTTTCGCACCCGGCCTCCGAAGACGCTTGCATCCAATACCGAACAGAAACCGGCCTTTTCGCAAACCCGTCGCCACACTGTTCCGTTAAGAAGCACGCGTGAGATTTCAACTAAATATTTGTATTATTTGATATTATTTTGATTCTTGGTTTCGGCTGCACGGCGACTTCCCCACATACGCCTTGCGAATGCCGAAGATCCGACATTCGATGGCTGTACCTTTCGTTATGCGCCGTCGGATCAGACACCCTCCGTTAGCTCGTTCCCTTGTTCCGCGTTTTCACCTGTGGTATCTGGTATACCACAAAATACGATCCATCATTGTTCACGGTCCTACCGGGAGGGACGCCTGTGCTCATACGCGCCGATGATTCCGTTCTGGTTGTCATTGACATGCAGGAACGGCTGGTGCCTGCGATGCAGGCGCCGGCTCGCACCATCCGAAACACAAGAACGCTCCTGACCGGTGCCGGCGAACTGGGCATCCCGATCGTCATGACCGAGCAATACCCGGCCGGGCTTGGGGCCACCGTGCCGGAACTCAACGGCGTCGCCGAGGCGACCGTGCTCGACAAAATGCACTTTTCCTGCATGGAAGATCCCGGTTTTGCCGCGCATTTCCGGAGCCTCGGACGCAAGCAGGCTGTCCTCGCCGGTATGGAAGCGCATATCTGCGTGGTACAAACGGCTGCCAGCATGATGGAAGACGGGTTCGAGGTCTTCGTCGTGTCCGACGCGACGGCTTCGCGCTCGCTGGAAAGCGAACAGGCCTGCGTGGCGCGCCTCAGCGCCTTCGGAGCCGGGATCGTGACGACGGAGATGGTCGTGTTCGAATGGCTCGGACGCGCCGGAACGCCCGCTTTCAAAAAAATGCTGCCGTTCATAAAATAGGGAGGCCTCGAGCATGCTTTTGTCGGAGTACAAATCGAAGGAACTGCTCGCGCAGTACGGCGTTGCCGTGCCGCCGGGACGCCTCGCCCGAACCGCCGACCAGGCGGAAGAGCGGTGCGCCGAGATCTCAGCCACGAAATATGTGGTGAAGGCCCAGATTGCCGCCGGCGGGCGCGGCCTGGCCGGCGGCATCCGGTTCGCCGCCACGCCGTCATCGGTGCATGACGAGGCGGCCAAGATGCTCGGCTCGAAACTGGTCACGGAACAGACCACAGCCGAAGGTGAGACTGTCCATGCGGTCTATATCGAAGCCGCCCTCACCCTAAAGGCCCAGTACTACATCGCGCTCGCGCTCGATCCGGAGACCGGTTCTGCGATGCTGCTTGCATCCGCCGACGGCGGCGTTGAATTCGAACAGCGCGCCCGCATGGATGCCGGCACCGTTCGCACGCTTGTCCTGACCGGCGATGCCGATGCAGATCGCACAAGCCTTGCCGAGTTTCTTGGCGGGTTGGAGATTGCCGGTTCGGAGGCCGTCGACCAGATCATCGCCGCGCAACGCGCTTTCGTCGAAAACGACATGACGCTGCTCGAGATCAACCCTTTCGCGCTCACCGCGGACGGCGCCTGGGTCGCCATCGACGCCAAGGTCGCGCTCGATCAGAACGCCCTCTTCCGCCATCCGGAATTCGATTCCATCGTGGAAGACCAGGGGCTGGCGAGCGCCGAACAGGAAGCACAGAAGAGCAACATCAATTTCGTCAAGCTGTCCGGCAATCTCGGTGTCATCGTCAACGGCGCGGGCCTCGGCCTTGCCACTAACGACATGATAATCGACGCAAACGGTCAGCCGGCCAACTTCATGGATATCCGTACGACCGCCACCAGTTTCGACATCGCCAAGGGTGTGGAGATCCTTTTGAAGGACAAATCCGTCAAGGCGATCCTGTTGAACGTGCATGGCGGCGGCATGACCGTGTGCGACACGGTCGCCGAAGGCCTGACGTTCGCCTATTCGCGCAACCAACGCAAACTGCCGGTGATTGCGCGCCTGGCCGGACAGAACGCGGATTGGGGCGTTCAGATCCTGCAGGACCGCAAGGTCCCCGTCGAAATCTTCAACGACATGCCGCGCGCCGTGGCGCGCGCCGTCGAACTTGCGGGCAAGGGAGCACGCTGATGGCCATCCTCGTCGATAAGAATACGCGGGTCTTGGTCCAGGGCATGACCGGTCGTGCCGGCACCTTTTATACCGACCAGGCGCTGCGCTACGGCTCGACCTATGTCGCGGGCGTGCGACCCGGACGCGGCGGAACCCGGCATCTGGGCCTGCCGATGTTTCACACCGTTGCCGAAGCCGTTTCGGAAACAGAGGCGAATGCGAGCCTCGTCGTGGTGCCCGCACCGCGCGCCGCCGATGCCATGATCGAGGCGATCGAAGCAAAGATCGGCGTCGTGGTGTGCATCACCGAGCGGGTGCCGCAACACGACATGGCGCGTGTAAAACGGGCACTGGCCGGATCGGATACGGTGCTTGTCGGACCGAACTCCCAGGGCATTCTCACGCCCGACCAGTGCAAGATCGGCGTCATGCCGACCAAGGACGCCAAGGCCGGCCGCATCGGGATCGCCTCGCGCTCCGCCTCGCTGACATCGGAAGTGCTGGCCAATTGCAGCGCCGCGAAAATCGGCCAGTCGACGACGGTCGGCGTGGGTGGCGACGTGCTGCACGGCATCGGGTTCCAGGGCTGCCTTGAACGGTTCCGGGACGATCCGGATACGGACGCCGTGGTGCTGATCGGGGAGATCGGCGGGCGCGAGGAAGAAGACGCCGCCGCCTACCTCGCCTCGGTGGATTACGGCAAGCCGGTCATCGGTCTGGTGGTGGGACGGCACGCGCCGAAAGGCCGGCGCATGGGCCATGCCGGGACGCTTTCGGTCTTCGGACACGACAGTGCGGAGCCCAAGATCGATCAGCTGCGCGCCGCCGGCGTCCTTATTGCCGAGGATGCCAGCACGGTCGTCGATACGGTGCTGCAGGCCTTGAAATAGGGTGCACCCGATCGGCGTCGATGACGCGGATTACAGCGTATTGACTGGCACTTTCAACATCGGATTGCCGTCGGAATCCGTCGGTACGCCGCCGGCGCGCATATTGACCTGCAGCGATGGCAGGATCAGTTTCGGCATGTCGAGTTGCGCATCCCGCTCCGTGCGCATGCGCACGAAGTCCTGCTTGGATGTGCCGCCGCCGACATGGATGTTGTGGGCCTTTTCTTCCGCGACGGTCGTTTCCCAACGGATTTCACGACCGTTGGGCCCGTAATCGTGGCACATGAACAGGCGCATCGCGTCCGGCAGCGCCAGCACTTTCTGGATGCTGTCGTAAAGCGTCGCGGCGTCGCCGCCTGGAAAGTCGGCCCGCGCCGATCCGCCATCCGGCATGAACAAAGTGTCGCCGACGAAGGCTGCATCGCCGATCACATGCACCATGCAGGCCGGCGTGTGACCCGGCGTATACATGGCAAACGCCTGCATGGTACCGACCCGGTAGGTGTCGCCGTCCTTGAAAAGCGCGTCGAATTGCGAACCGTCGCGCTGGAAATCCGTCCCCTCATTGAAGACCTTGCCGAAGGTTTCCTGGACGACCCGGATCCGGTCTCCGATGCCGATCTTGCCGCCGAGTTTTCCCTAGATGTAAGGCGCTGCGGATAGGTGATCGGCGTGCACGTGGGTCTCGATGATCCATTCCAGGCTGAGACCCTTCTGCTCGATCGAAGCGATCATTTTATCGGCATGATCGGAGGTGATCCGACCGGCCGCATAATCGATGTCCATCACGGAATCGATCACGGCGCAGGCCTTCGAGGCCGGATCACTGACGATGTAGCTGATCGTATTGGTGGCCTCGTCGAAAAAGGCATCGACATCGGGCCGCACGTCCATGTTCACGGGATAGCGGGCCATCTTTAACCTGCCGGGAGTTTTTTCGTTGTTCGGCTTCGCAGGTGAACGCAAGCCGGGCCGCATCGTATTGCTTCGCGGCACCGGCATGTTTGCGATACCTCAAATCGGTTCGTTTCCGCCGTCTTCAGGCACGGCACGTTTTCAGACCGAACATTGCATAGATCGGACAGATTCGTGTCGCGGCGACGACCAGCATTACGACCCCAATGGCGGCCGCACCGTATTTCGTGACCGCGCCGTCAAAAAACGGCAGGCCACTGGCAAAGGCCAGCACGAGGAGCGTGACACCAAGGGCAGCGCGCAGGATGCGATCGATTGTTCCAACATTGACCGTCATGGCCGGATCTCCATTCCATCGTGTGAAGAGGCATCCGGCATAGGACGCTTTGCGACCCCGATCAGTGACCAAGTCACCGACCGGATACAACTTGCTCGAAATACAAACAGCCGGCTCAGCCGGCCGCCGCCGCGAGATCCTGCAACGATGCGAGATCGGCAAGCCCGATCGCCCCGCGTGACTGGGTGATCCAGCCGCGGCGCTGGAATTCCTGCAATTGGCGGGACACAACCTCCCGGGCGGTCCCGAGTTCGCTCGCCAATTGCTGGTGCGTGGTTCGGACTTCCATCCGACCGCGAGACAAAACGGTCAGGCGCTCCGCCAAGCGGATATCGATGCGTCCGAACGCCACCTGATCGATGACCTTGAATAGATCGACGATACGTTGCGAATAAGCGGCAAAGACGAAGGCGCGAAAGGTTTGCGAGCGCGTCAGAAGATCGTCGAAAAGGGCCCGCGGGATCGCAACTGCCTCGACGTCGGTCTCGGCAATCCCCTCGGCGGCGTAATCTTCATGGGCCAGCAGGCAGGCGGTCGTCAGCACACAGCTCTCGCCTGCCTCGACCCGATAGAGCACGATTTCCCGACCGCCCTCCGAGACCTGATAGACCCGGACCGTGCCGGACAGGAGGAGCAACATGTTTTCCGGCGAGTGGCCGGGGGCGAATGCGGTACGTCCCTGCGGCAGGGTCACGACCGCGGCGCGCGCTTCGAGTTCGGCGCGCAAATCGGGTGCCAGGTCGGCCAGTCCGTCAAAGCGGTCGATCCATGACACCGCTTTCATGGTCTTCTCCGTTTCGGTTTGTCGGTGCCCCTGCTCAACGAACGAGCAGCGCCATACGCTTGCGCGAAGCGAGTGTATACCTGGAATGCAGATTGGCGGAAGGACGGCAGTGACTGCGGGGCTGAGCCGCAATTGCGCTGATCGTATACCAGGCACCAAACCAAGTGGCGCGCAGTGTGACGCGTTCGGGCGATTGACAGATATTGGGAAATCATGCCTTGATGCTTTTGACAGTGGTTCCGATAGGGACTCGGATGAAAAGGGAACACGGTGCGGCGTACCCATCAGGGGCCAAAACCGTGGCTGCCCCCGCAACTGTAAGCGGAGAGCAGGCATTCCATAGACCACTGACGCCGGCCTCGACCGGCGTTGGGAAGGTGAATGCCAGCGACGACCCGCGAGCCAGGAGACCTGCCACTCGTCAGTCACCCGACCTTCGACACGGGGTGTGTCGAGGTGCGGCTTTCCCGTTGAGGTGACACCCAAAGACTGAGCCCGAACGCGGGCTCGGCGCCGTTGCCATGCGACGTCGTCGGCGCATCGCGTTCGGATTTTTTCAATCCTGTCCGGAGCCATTTGCCGTGGTTCCGGCTGATGGGTGGGGTGTGTCTTGAAACCTGTCGAACAACGCCGAGCACATTCGGCGCGTCTCCGTATTCCGCTTACCGTCTTGGCATCAATCGGGGTGACGGTCCCCGTCACGGCACAGGAAAGTGAGGCAGAAATCCAATTGCAGGAACTGGTCGTTTCGGCGGGTCGAACACCTGTCGCTGCTGAAAAGGTGGGCCGTGCTCACACCGTTCTGGCCGGCGAAGAGCTGGAGAAGTCTCAGACACGGTATGTCGCCGACGCTCTGCGGCGTGTTCCGGGATTGGCGGTATCGCGCACCGGATCCTTCGGCGGGCTGACGCAAGTGCGAGTACGCGGCGCAGAAGGCAATCATGTGCTTGTACTGATCGACGGTGTCGAAGTCAGTGCGTCATCCAACGGCGAGTTCGATTTCGGCAGCCTGCAGGTTGCCGACATCGACCGCATCGAAGTATTGCGAGGGCCGCAATCCGCCCTCTACGGTTCGAACGCCACCGCCGGGGTGATCCAAATCTTCACAAAGGGCGGGATCCGGAACGGATACAAGGTCACCGGACGCACGGAAACCGGCACGGACAAGACCGTTCTTGGCAATGTGTTGCTGCAGGGCGGCGGTCAGGATTTCGACGTGTCGCTGTCCGGCGCCGTTCGGCGAACCGATGGGTTCAACATCTCCGATTTCGGTTCGGAAAAAGACGGCGACCGCAACGTGACCCTGAACGGCAAAACCCGATGGGACATCACCGAGAAACTGCAGCTGGATGCGAATCTCCGCTTCGTCGACCGCAAATCGGATACCGACGACCAGGACTTCGCGTTTCCGCCGACCCCCACACAGGGGCTCGTGATCGATACGCCCAGTTCGACCAAGACCCAGGAGCTCTATGGCGGCGCCGGCCTGACATGGGCGTTGTTTGACGATCGTTTCGTTCAAAACATCCGCGGTGAATACACGGACGTGGAACGTCGTGGTTTGACAACAAACGGCCGGTCCGGCAATGACGACGATCGTGTCCATCTGAGCTACCAGGGCACCTTCTCCTTCAAGACCCCGGACCTGCTGAATTCCGCTCACAGCCTCACCGGCGCCGTGGAATGGGAACGAGAAACCTTCCGGAACGCCTTTCCGACGAATCCGTCGCAAACCGCGAAACAGGAACGCGATCTCCAGGGATATGTCGCGGAATATCGTGGCGAATTCTATGACCGAGTCTTCTTGTCCGGTGCCGTACGTTTCGACCAGAATGACGCTTTCGAGGACACCGTCACCTACAGCACCAGTGCCGCCTACCTGTTTCGCGAGACCGGCACCCGGCTTCATGCATCCATCGGCACCGGCGTAACCAATCCAACCTTCTTTGAACAATTCGGTTTCGTGCCGGCGCGGTTCGTTGGTAATCCTGGGCTCTCGCCGGAAGAAAATTTCGGGTGGGATATTGGTGTGGAACAAAGGCTGTTCGACGGTCGGGTCGTGTTCGACGTCACCTATTTCAACGAACGCCTGAAGGATGAAATCCAGACCCAGTTCCTGCCCGGCTTCGCCACCACACCCGTCAATCTGCCTGGAACGAGCAAGCGTCAGGGCGTGGAGGTCTCCGTCGGGTTTGAAGTACTTGAGGATCTCTTCGCCAAAGCGTCTTACACGTATCTGGATGCCAACGAACCATCAGGCCTCGAGGAAGTCCGGCGTCCCCGGCATACCGCATCCCTGAACCTGACCTACGGGTTCAATGAAGGCCGCGGCAACCTGTTCGTCGATGCGGTCTATAACGGGCGGACGCAGGATCTCGAATTCATCAGTGCCACCCCACAAACCCGGGTCACACTTGACGAATACTTTCTCGTCAATGTCGGGGCGGATTATCAGGTGACGGACAATCTGCAGCTATTCGGCCGCATCGAAAATCTGCTGGATCAGGACTACGAAGAAATCTTCAGTTTCAACACACCCGGCATCAATGCGTATGCCGGACTGAAGGTTACTTTCTGATGGCAACAAGGCGGAGGCCCGCCACTTGGCGCAGCGTTGCACAAACCAGGCTCGGCGAACCATCCCAGACATTCATCGAAGAGAGCGCAGGCATTCCGTGAGGACCGGGGCGGTCTCACTTGTGGTGTGCCTCTTGGCAACGCTGCAAGGCGTAACAGCAGAACCGTTGGCGCCGGGCCGACCCGAGCGAGTTGTTTCGATGAACCTGTGCACAGACCAGCTCGCACTGCTTCTCGCGGCGCCCGGACAGCTCATCTCCGTTTCCTACCTTGCAGCAGACCCGAACCTGTCGCTTCTCAGTGAGGAAACACAGGGACTGGTCATCAATCATGGGCTCGGTGAAGAGATTTTTCGGCTCGAGTCCGATCTCGTTCTGGCGGGCCGGTATACAACGAGAGCCACAATCAATCTTTTGAAGCGCCTTGGCAAACCGGTCGCAGAATTCGATCCGGCGAACGGTTTCGACGACATCGCGCGCAATGTCCGACGCATGGGCACACTGCTTGGGAGCCCTTCGAAAGCGGACCGCCTGATTGCGGGCCTCGAGGCAGCGCTCACCGATCCGCACGCGATCGCACTCGACCAGGATGCGCCGGTGCTCGGCTCCTATGGCGCCAACAGCTACACGACCGGCGCCGGCACACTCGAAAACGACATCGTCACGCGCAGCGGCTTCCGTCACCTGGGCGAAGAAATCGGCGTATCGGGCACCACGCGGTTGCCGTTGGAGGCACTGATTCTGGCCGATCCCGAGGTCCTCCTGGTGTGGAACCGGGCCGGGTCCGGACCGTCACGCTCCACGGAAGTGCTGGCCCACCCTGCCCTTGCCCGTCGCTTCGCGGACCGTCGCCGGATATCCGACGACAGCCGCTATTGGATTTGCGGAACGCCCTTTTCCATCGAGGCCGTTCGGCGACTGAGGGAGCAGTTACGGCAGTGGGACACCAGTCATGGCCGCTGACCGGCGCTATTTTTGGCTTTTGGCAGTGCTAGCGGCGACCAGCACTCTCATGTTCGTCCTGTCGCTCGGAATCGGTCAGGTCTGGATCGATCCCAGGCACTTGATTGCCGCAATTGGCAACGCTGACAGCGCCGAGGCAATCATCCTGGTGGAGATCCGATTGCCACGCGCGATTCTGGGCGCCTGTATCGGCGCCATCCTGGGGCTGTCCGGGGCCGTGCTCCAGGGCTTCCTGCGCAATCCGCTGGCCGAGCCCGGCCTTCTCGGGATTTCAGCCACCGCCTCGCTCGGCGCCGTCGTCGCGATCTATACCGGCCTGACGGCTTTGCATGCCTATGCGCTGCCGCTCGGTGCCCTCGTCGGCGCCCTGGTAGCGGTCACCTTGTTGCAGGCGCTGGTCGGTCGATCCACGGACATCCTAACAATCATCCTTGCCGGCGTCGCGCTGTCGTCGCTTGCGGCCGCCCTCACTTCGCTTGCCCTGAACCTGTCGTCGAATCCGTTCGCGGCGCTTGAAATCGTTTTTTGGATGCTTGGATCTCTGACCGATCGCAGCATGGTGCATGTTGGCCTTGCCGTGCCGTTCATTGCGCTGGGCGCGATCCTGCTTTTGATGACCGGTCGCGCGCTGGATGCGCTGTCGCTCGGTTCCGACGTGGCCAAGAGCCTTGGCATTCATCTCGGCCGGACACGCAGCCTGGCCGTGCTCGGCACAGCAATCGGCGTCGGGGCCGCTACCGCGGTCAGCGGCGCCATCGGCTTTGTCGGCCTGATCGTGCCGCACCTTCTCAGACCGCTGGTCGGGCACAAGCCGGGAAGGCTCCTGCCCGCAAGCGCGCTCGGCGGCGCGGCTTTTCTGCTGGCCGCCGACGTCCTGGTACGAATTGTGATGCCGGAGCGCGACCTGAAGCTCGGCGTCGTAACGGCTATTCTCGGGACGCCGTTTTTTCTTTGGCTGCTTTTGACCTTGCGGAGGCAGCGCGCATGATGCCTTTGGATTGCCACAGCGTCAGCGTTGTCCTGGGACACAAAACGGTCCTTGATCGGATCACGCTGTGTGTCGACACCCCGGCCCTGATCGGCATTGTCGGACCGAACGGTGCCGGCAAATCGACCTTGATGCGGGCCATGGCGGGGCTTCAGCCCTATACCGGCACGATCGCCTGGAATGCCGTGCCGCTGCCCCAAATGCCGTCGATGGAACGTGCCAGGTCCATCGCTTACATGCCGCAGGAACGGATCGTACATTGGGCAATGCCCTGCCTCGACGTTGTGCTTCTGGGGCGCCTGCCTCACGGCTCGCGCTTTGCCGGTGCGTCGGCAGCGGACCTGCGGTTCGCGCGTAACGCGATGGAACGCATGGATGTCCTGGCCTTCGTCCGGCGACCGTTCGACACCCTGTCCGGCGGCGAGCAGGCACGGGTCCTGATCGCCCGCATGCTGGCGCAGGACCCGCTCGTCTATATTGCCGACGAACCGGTGAACGGGCTCGACCCTGCGCATCAGATCGGGCTTATGCAGACATTCCATGACCTTGCCCGCGATGGACGCACCGTCTTCCTATCGCTGCACGATCTGACTTTGGCCGGACGCTGGTGCGACCGGATCCTGCTTCTGGAAGACGGAAGGCTGCGATCGGACGGCGCCCCGGCCGACACGCTCACCGAACATGAAATGGCAGACGTCTACGGCATCCGGACAGTGTCGGTGGAGATAGACGGCACGGCCTCGATCGTTCCCGCCGGTCTTGCGTCCGGGAGCCGTGATAAGACAATTGAGATGTCGCACAGGAGATCATCATAATGCCCTCGGATCTTCATTCTTTGTTATCCGCGCAACTTGAGGACCAGAATGCCGGCTGGAGCATCGGTTCGTTCGGAGCAATCGGAGAATTTCACCAACGCCCGGATGACGTGCTGTCGGTCGACAGGCCGCAGGATCTCTATCGCGTGACGGACAAGGGCGGCATCCGATTGTCAGCGGAGCGGCTCGACGCCGTCACGGCCATTGCCTTTGAAACCCTCAGCCCTCGCCCCGAACGGTGGGGCCAGGGTGTGGCTCTCTGCCTGCATGCCGAGGCGGGCCGCAGCGCGCAACGCGGTGTTCTCACCGAACTGGGGCCGGACGGCGAGGCCCTGCGCGCATCAGATCAGGCAGATATCCTTTTCGACATGGGCCTCGGACAGGTACAGATCGATTTCTGCGTGCGTGTGCGCGATCCGCATCTTCTTGAGGTGCTGCGCGCCCAGGAGGGCCGGTCGCTGACCGAACCCGGTAACCCCGCCATGGCCGCAATCCTGAAATGCCATCCGCACCGGGTGGTTCTGTCCGCGCTCGGCCGTGTCGAGATCTATCAAAAGATCGGCGGCCCGGACACCGGGGGCGTGTCGCCCGACGGTCCCCATACCCACGTACTGCCGAAACTGCTGCGTGCGGGCCGGACCCATTCCGCGAACATGCCGATCCCGGAAGGCCTGCTGCCGTGCGCTCATCTCTACCCTGCAAGCCCGGTGATGGATGCGCGCGGTGAAGACATTGCGTTTCGGCATGACAGGTTCGAGGCCTTTCAAACGATCCTGCAGGCCTTTGGCCGTTCCGATTACATCGAGACGAAGCAGGCGGTCTTGAGCGCCCTTTCCGACGGAACGGAATCGATGCTGGGCGAACCGGACAGCCGCCTGAAGCGAACGGGTTTTCGAAATGCGCTCCGCCAACAGGCGCGGCTCGCAGCCCTTGGAACTGACACCGCGCTGTCAACGCGCATCCACGCTCTTTTGCGGCGCTTTGATCGCAACGCCCCGGCAGATGAGGTCGAGGAAGACCGGCCGGGGCATGAGCAGGAGCGCAATGGAACCTGATGCGCGTCGCATGATCTTGAGAGCACGCGACGCGCATTCGCAACAGCCCTGGATTTTTGACCTGGCCATCCAGAGCACTGGCCGTCGGACAGGCTTTATTCGATCACCACAAAGGTACGCACTTCAATGCTCTCGCGCGGCGGCGTGTCGTCGGTCTGGGTCGGCAGGGCGAAAGCCGTGTGCGGTGTGTATTGCGCGCGGCCGTCGTTGAGACTGTCCCAGCCCTTGATGAGAAAGACTTCGTCCCGCGTCATCTCCGGCGCGTAGTACCAGCGGTGCGCCGGATCGTGTTCCAGATGGTAGATCTCGCCGACGCGGTCGGGGAACACCTGGTCGGTCGCTATCAGATCGTCCGGCGCGATGCTCGCGGCATCGGCCAGC
>JANQQB010000386.1 GCA_028285165.1 Rhodobiaceae bacterium | reverse complement strand
GCGTTTTCGATGAGGTTCTCAAACACCTGGATGAGTTCGTCCTTGTCGCCAAGCACCGTCATCGCCTTGCGTTCAAGCCCGCTCTCCAGGCGCACGGCCATTTCCGCGGCCCGCGGCGAAAGCGCGTCGATGACGTGATCGACAATCGTGCGCAGGTCGGTGCGTTCTTCCGGACGGACATGACCTTTCATTTCGACGCGCGAAAGCGACAGGAGATCGTCGATCAGGCGCCCCATGCGGTTCGACTGTTCCAGCATGATCGTCAGAAAGTTGTCCCAGGCCTTGCGGTCCTCGCGGGCGGGACCCTGCAAGGTCTCGATGAACCCGGTGAGCGAGGCGAGCGGGGTGCGCAATTCATGGCTGGCATTGGCGACGAAGTCGGCGCGCATGCGGTCGAGGCGATGCATTTCGCTCAGATCGAAGAACGCGATGACAACAAAATCCGGCCGGATCGGATGGCGGCGCTGGCCGCTCGGCAGTCTTACCGGTGAAAACCGGGCTTCCAGCACCCGTTCCGACGGCACTTTTTCGCGCCACTCGACCGCCTCCTCGGGGCCGCCGGCGGCGACGCGTTCCAGGGCGGCCAGAACCTGCGGCTGGCGCAGGCGGTAGGCCAGAGGGTCGCCCGGCTGAAGCGCGCCGATCAAGTCGTTCGCGGCATTGTTGGCATGCCGGATGATGACCTTGTGATCGACGACGATGCAGGGCAGCGGGAACGCGTCGATCGCGACCTTCATGCCGGTGTCCGGCCAGACCGTCGAGCGCCGATTGCGCTGACCTGCGACTTCGGCCCTCAAACGCCGGCGCGGCGCCAGCATCGTGACCGCGACGACGAAGCCGACGGCGATCAGGACGGCATTCAGCGGAAGCATGTCGCGCGCAAGCAGGACGCCCGCAACGGCAAGAACCGCCGCAAGCGTCCACCGCGCATCCAGAAGCTTTCGTACGATCGAAGTTTCCATGCCGCTGTTTTCGTCGACGGGCGTTTCCTCGCTCTCGCCCGACCGTTTTCCGAGTATCCCGGACGTGATTCGTTCTTTGGGCGAACCTACCATTGGTTTGGACTCATTCCGATGACAGCCGGGGATTTTCAGGTCAATGTGATTGCCCCTAAAAATTAGGTTATAAGAAATAATGCAAGCGATCAGGCAGTGTCGGCATGACACATAAGAAAAATTCCAAATCCGACGGTCAGGACGTTACGGAGATCCTCGACGCTTTCGATCTCGACCGTCCCTCGCTCCCGGACGCGATCGAGAAGACGGCCATGACATCGGGGGGCTACCCCTATCCGGCCAAGATGAACCGCGCCGACTATTATGCGGAATTGCGGGCTCTGCAAATCGAACTGGTCAAGCTGCAGAAATGGACGCGGGAGCAGGAACGCCGGATCATCCTCGTTTTCGAGGGACGCGACGCTGCCGGCAAGGGCGGTTCGATCAAGGCTTTCAGGGAGAACATGAATCCGCGTCACGCCCGCGTGGTGGCGTTGTCAAAGCCATCGGAAACCGAACGCGGGCAATGGTATTTCCAACGCTATATCAATCACTTTCCAACGAATGGCGAAATCGTCCTGTTCGACCGCTCCTGGTACAACCGGGCCGGTGTCGAACGGGTCATGGGCTTCAGCGACCATGACGCGGTCGAGGATTTCCTGGAAGAAGTGCCGCGGTTCGAAGGCATGCTGGCCCGTGAGGGCATCACCCTGGTCAAGTATTGGCTGAACATCGGGCGCGCCATGCAGTTGAAACGGTTCCATGCCCGACGCCACGACCCGTTGAAGATCTGGAAACTGTCCCCGATCGACCTGGCGGCACTTGGCAAATGGGACGATTACACCGAAGCCCGTGACCGCATGTTCGAGCGCACCCATACCGACCACGCACCCTGGACCATCGTGCGGACCAACGACAAACGACGCGGCCGGCTGAACGCCATCCGTTATCTGCTGACGCTGATGGATTACGACGGCAAGGACCGGGACGCCCTCGGCACGATCGATCCGGCGATCCTCGGCTACGGGCCGGGCTTTCTCAGCCCGAGCCATGAGTGATACGGATTAAGGCACGTCCACCCGATCCCGGAATGTCCGAGCCGCCGCGGTAACGGCTGTAACGGACCTGAAGTCCGACGTGTTGACCATGAGCATGCGGGCCATCCGCAGGGCGCGCAATTCGCATCCGGCGCGGCGGCGCGGATCCTCGATCCATTCCAGGTCGATATTGTGCGCCAGCCCCAGGATCCTGCGGATCATCTTTGCGGCGCAGAAGCCGAGCGTGTCCTGGAACAGGCGGTCCATATAGGCCCGACGCTCGACCTCCAGACGGATGCGACCGGATGGCGTTTCGAAGAGTGAGGCCGGATATCCGTCCCCACTTGAATGGTCCCGCCAGAGACCGAGAAACTTGCGCTCGAATTCCGTCCAGACCGCCTCGATCGCGGCAAGCACCCATTCCCGGTAGGCCGCCCGGTCGCCGACCGTTTTTTCGTGGCCGTCCTGGGAAAAGTAGTTCAGCAACAGATTGGCAATGACAGCGCCGGCATCGAACCCCATCGGTCCGACAAAGGCGAATTCAGGATCGATCACCTTGGTGTCTTCCGGCGTGACCATCATGGACCCGGTATGCAGGTCGCCATGCAACAGGGCCTCGGCCGATCCCATGAACTTCATCTTGAGACGCGAAATGGCGACTTTCAGATCGTCGTCGTCGCGAAATTCGGCTGCCACATCGTCCAGATAGGGCTCGGTCCAGCGATTGTTCTCCGCGACGCGATACGGCTCGGTGAAAATCAGGTCCTCGGTGATCTTGCACAGCGCCGTATTGCCTGAAAACGCGCCGATCATCGCTTTCTTGTCCGCCGCACTCATCGCCAGATCGGACGTAAAGAACAAGGTTTTGGCCATGAACGTGCTGATGGCGTCGGCAAATCCCGGATACTCGATCGTATCGATCATGCCCTTTCGCATGATGATATGCGGATGCAGATAATCCATCGCGATCAGCGCCAGTCCGGCATCGTAGTGCACGATTTCCGGCACGAGACCGGGCGCGTGCCGGGCCTGAATGTCGAGCGCCATGTGTTCGTAATGGGCGCGGGACAAGGGCAGCGGCCAGCTCTCGCCGACCAGCCGGACATAGGGGAGCGCCTGCTTGACCGCGAGACCGCCGGTCGGACCCCGCACGATGAATACGAGATTCAGATTGCCGTCCCCGACTTCCTCGACGGTCCAGTCCGACGAAAAGCCGCCAAGCCGCGCGACAACGTCCGGAATGCCGGCAAGGTAGGCCGGCAGGCTCTGAGCGGTGTGCGGAGCATATCCGTCAGGAACTTCGATCCCGGCATTGCCCGCCGTCGTTGTTTCACCGGTTGCCGTCATGTGCCTTCCTCTTCCTGCCCATTCCACAAACCGCGGTTCTTTGCGACCAGGCACAACCCGACCGCGACGCCGCTTGACAGATCACCAAAACATCCCTTGCATAGGCCACACAAACAAGCCTGACAAACGTCCTCCTGCCCGAAATGTCACTGCCGGGCAGGCAGATGCGGAGGAATGCCGTGCCGGCGGTGGAAAGTAGGGGTAAATGCGCGCCTCTTGACGTGCGCATTGCGGGGTCCGCAGCGTGAGTTCGGATCCGGGCTCCATTGTCCGCGGTGATCCGTCGACCTATCCGGACTGGTTCCGGGATCACAAGCCACGCAGCAATCTGACCGTCGCGCGCTGGGTGCCGATCGCCCTGGTCGGCTTGCCTGTCGCCACCCTGCTGGCGATCGTCATCTATCCAACCATCTGGATGTTCTATCACGCGCTGCACGATACCAATATGATGCGGCTGTTCCAGGAAAACTGGAACTTCGTGGGGTTCCAGAATTTCCAGATCGTGCTGACCTCCGACCGGTTCTGGGGAAGCGTCGAACATCTCGGCCTTTATCTCCTGTTCGGCGCCTGCCTGCAGGTGGCGCTCGGCACGGCGCTGGCGCTGATCCTTTACGAACTCGTCAAGAACAACCTGCTGCGCACACTCATCCTGATCATCCTCGTATTGCCGATGATGATGTCGCCGTCGATCGTCGGCGTGTTGTGGCGGTTTCTGCTGACACCGTCGAACGGCGCGGTGAACCACGCGCTCCTCAATCTGGGACTGATTTCGGAGCACATCGAATGGTTCAATGCGGGCATCTCGCTGTGGTCGATCATCATTGCCGACGTCTGGAACTGGACGGCCCTGCCCTTGCTGATCGTATTTTCCGGCCGCGTATCGCTGCCGCCGGCGGTCTATGAAGCAGCCCGGGTGGACGGGGCGAGCGGCTGGCAGGTGATGCGCCGCATCACATTGCCGATGCTGAAGGAAGTGATCGCGATCGCCTTCATCGTGCGTTTCATGGACGCCTTCAAATTCGTCGATCTGGTTTACATCATGACGTCCGGCGGCCCGGCGCAATCCTCCGAACTGCCCGCCTATATCGCGTTTCAGCGCGGCATCCGCGAATTCGAGATCGGCGAGGCGGCGGCCTATGCGATCATCATCTTCCTGATCTCCGCCATCCTGATCACGCTGTTCCTGAAGTACCTGAAAAAGGTGCTGAAGGCGCAGGGTATTGCGTGAGGAGCGAGGCATGTCGGAAAAGAATTATCGACTGGTCCGCACGCTTTTGCTCCTGTTTCTCGGCATCTGGCTGCTTTTGACGACGTTTCCGATCTACTACAAATTCATCACGGCCTTCAAAACGGCGGCCGAGACCAATCGCACCATCCCGACCTTCTGGCCGGTGGAATGGCACCCGGAAAACTTCCTGTCCGTCTTCGCCGAAGCCTCCAATTTCAATGCCCTGGTGGATTCGTTCGTGATCGCGTCCGGCAACACGCTGCTGTCGCTTTTCCTCGGCACGCTTGCCGGCTACGCATTCGCGCGGTTTCCGCGCCAGGCGGGCGGCGAAAACCTCGCCTTCTGGATCCTGTCCAACCGCATGTTTCCGCCCGTCGCGGTCCTGATTCCGATGTTCTTTCTCTTTGACGCAACGCCGTGGGGAACGGACAGCCGGATCTCGCTCATCATCCTCTATCTGGTCTTCAACATGCCGCTGGCGACCTGGCTGATGATGGTGTTCTTCCGCGATGCGCCGCGGGAACTGGAAGAGGCCGCCTATCTGGATGGCTGGACACCGTTCCAGACCTTCCGTCGGATCACGCTGCCGCTGGTCCTGCCCGGCATGATTTCGGTTGCCATGCTGTGCTGGATCTTCGCCTGGAACGAATATCTGTTTGCCAACCTGTTCGTCGGTTCGGCCGTCAAGACCTACACGATCGTCATCCCGACCTTCACCCATGGCAGCCAGACTCTATGGAACCTGCAGATGGCGTTTTCGCTGATCGCGATGCTGCCGCCGGTGATCCTGTTCATCCTCCTGAGACGCTACATGGTCCGAGGCCTCTCCCTCGGCGTTGTGAAGGGGTGAGCCATGGTCATGCGTAGGGGGACGAAAAGATCCTGTGAATCTTTTCGAATGGCGAACGCCTGCGAGCGTAAGCAAAGCGTCGAGCAGGCCGGAACGGCCGTGGTTTTGCGCAGCAAGATGAATTGCACCGCAATTCAAACGGCGAACGCCCGCGAGAGTAAGCGAAGCGTCGAGCGGGCTGGTCGACCGTCCAGACAAGGCAAAATCTCCTATCCCCGCACACCCCCGCACCGGAGCCCCCGCTAATGGCCGACCTCCGCATAGAAGGCCTCTGCAAGGGATGGGACTTCCCGGTCATCGACCGCATGGACCTCACCGTGGCCGAAGGCGAATTCTTCGTCATCGTCGGCCCATCCGGCATCGGCAAGACAACACTTCTGCGTCTCGTTGCCGGGCTGGAAGCGCCCGACGCCGGCTCCATCCATGTCGGCGGGCGCGACATTACGGACCTGCCTCCGTATGAACGCCGGGTGGCCATGACGTTCGAATCCTATGCGCTCTATCCGCACATGACGGTGTTCGAAAACATTGCCAGCCCGCTGAGGGCACGCCGCATGAACGGCGCCGATCTGAAAAAACGGGTGGAGGATGTTGCCGCACTCCTGCGCATTGACCACCTGCTCGATCGTAAGCCCGGCCAGGTCTCCGGCGGCCAGAAACAGCGCACGGCCCTCGGGCGCACCCTGGTTGCCGACCCGGAAGTGTTCCTGCTCGACGAACCGATCAGTCACCTGGACGCCAAGATCCGACACGAATTGCGCCAGCAGTTTCATACGCTGGAAGACCTGCGCAAGGTGGCGACCGTATACGTCACACACGATTACGCCGAAGCGCTGTCACTGGGCGACCGGATCGGTGTGATGGGCACCGGGGGTCTCGTTCAGATCGGCACGGCGCGCGACCTGTTCGAAACACCGGCGACACGGTTCGTGGCGGAACATCTCGGCCAGCCGACGATCAACATCCTCGAGGCGCAGCTGGTGGAAAGCGGCGGGCGCCTGCGGGCCGATCTGGACGGTATCGCGCTCGACATTGACGATGCGCATGCGGCGCGGCTGCGCCAGAGCGTCAACGGGGCGGGGGCCGTCTGCGTCGGCATCCGGCCGCAACACGTCCGACCCAGCGACGAAATGGCCGGCGACGGCCAGGTGCTCAACGCTCGGGTCGACTTGTTCGAGGCGCTTGGATCGACCGGCATCCTGATTGCCGAAACGGGCGGTCCGAAACTCACGGCGCTGACCTCGCCGGAGCGGCTGTTCGACCATGACGAAGCCGTGTCGCTGACAGTCGATACGTCGGCGATGCATTTTTTCGATATCCGGACCGGCCGGAACCTGATGGGGACCGGGGGGACCTGACATGGCGCATGTCGTGCTGGACGACGTCAACAAGATCTACGGTTCCGGCCCATCGCGTGTGCATGCGGTCCAGGACCTCAACCTTGAAATCGCCGACGGGGAATTCGTCGCCCTGCTCGGACCGTCGGGCTGCGGCAAGACATCGACGCTGCGCATGATCGTCGGCCTGGAGGAGATTTCCGGCGGCACGATCCGTTTCGACGACCGCCCGGTCAACGGGCTCGAACCGCAGGCGCGCAACGTCGCCATGGCGTTCGAGACCTATGCGCTCTATCCGAACTTCACCGTGGAGGAAAACCTCGCCTTTCCTCTGGAAGTGCGTGGCGTTGCCGCGCCCGAGCGCAGACGGAAAGCGGGCGAGATCGCTGAAATCCTGAAGCTCACGCCGATCCTCGGCGATTATCCCGGAGGCCTGTCGGGCGGTCAGCAGCAACGGGTCAGTCTTGGCCGGGCGCTGATCCGGGATCCGGCCGTGTTCATCCTCGACGAGGTGATGAGCCATATCGATGCGCATTTGAAGTTCCAGATGCTGTTCGACCTGAAAGCCATCCACCGCGACCTGAAGAAGACCATGGTCTATGTCACGCACGACCAGGTCGAGGCGCTGGCGCTGGCCGACCGGGTCGCCGTCATGTCGAACGCAAAGCTGCAGCAGGCCGGCACGCGCAACGAGCTCTACAACCGGCCCGCCAATATCTTCGTGGCGGATTTCATCGGCGAACCGCCGACCAACTTTTTCGACGTGGAGCCGGATCCGGACGACACGGCGCGGCTCCGCGTTGTCGACAGCGGCCTCGGCTTTACCGGTTCGCCCGACCGCATGGCCCGGCTCCGGCAATCCGACAAGAGCCGTTACATCGTCGGAATCCGACCGCAGAACCTGCGGCTTGCCGCAGACGGCAATACGCCGACCCTGTCGGCAAGTGTGCAGATCAACGAATATCTCGGAGAACGCTCGATCCTGACGCTTGGCGACGGCAATGTCACGTTCCGCGCCATGGTTCCACCGGAAAGTAGAGCCGCGCGTGGCGACACAGTCACTCTGACCTATGACCCTGCCGATGTGATGATCTTCGACGCTGAGACAACGGTTTTATTAGGCTGACAGGGAAAAATCCCTGCTCTACACTGATCAAATACAACACCGAGGGAGGACTAAATGGGAATTTTCAGCGCCTTTACCCGCAGAAAGTTCATGAAGAGCGTCGCGGCAAGCGCCGCGATGGCCTCGACGCCGGCCATGATCACGCCCGGCATGGCGGCAACCGCAGTGCCGCCCGGCAAGAAACTCTTCAACGATGTGAAGCTGAAATATTTCCAGGATTCCAATTGGTTGCACGCCCCGCTCTGGCTTTCCGACCACATGATGAAGGAAGCCGGCGTCGGCATCGAAAGCCGCGAAATGTACGATGGCGGCGATGCGGTCTCCAAGATCCTCCCGCAATTGCTGCAGCGTCGCCCGCGCTTCGATTTCGTGCAATATCCCTCGCTGTTTTTCGGCGCGTTTGCCGAGACCGGGCAATTGGAGCCGCTTGACGATTATCTGGCTCAATATGAAGGCAGCCAGGACTATCTCGATTGGGTGATGCCGGCCTATCGGGAGTTCTATACGAAATGGAACGACAAGACCTACGGCGTCATGCTCGACGGCGACATCCACATCCTGCATTACCGCAAGAGCTATTTCGATAATCCGGAACTGCAGAAGAAGTTCTCGGCCCGGTTCCAGCAGGACCTTGCGGTGCCGAAAACCTGGGACGATTTCCTCAAGACGACGCAGTTCTTCACCGAGGAATTGTCCAGCCAGGGCATTTACGGCACATCGATGGTCGTCAACCCGCCGAATTTCGGCTGGGGTTTCTGGATGGATATCGCGGCATCGGCCGGCGTCAATTATTTCGACGAAAACATGAACGCGGTGATCAACCAGGGCAATGCCGCGGATTCGCTCGACATGTATCGCGAACTCATCAAGTTCGGGCCTCCAGGCGCGGAAGCCATGGATATCGGCACGACGATCCAGCGCTGGATCGCCGGTTCCGACGTGATGAGCGTGTGGTGGATCGACCTGGCTGAATTCACCGTGCAGCAGCAGGGCGTGGAGAAAGCCGAGGACCAGCGGGCAGCGATCGTACCCGGCTGGAAGAACGATGACGGCTCGGTCACGCACCGCGCCATCTCGCTGTGGTGCCGGACGGCCTCGATTCCGAAGAACCTGCCCGAGGACGTCAAGCAGGCGGCGTTCTACTTCATCTACCGGATGTCGCATCCGGACTATTCCAACAACATCGTCGCCGATCCGTTCTGCGGCTCCGATCCGTTCGGCAAGTCGCATTACGGCGAAGCCGCCGCCAAGCTCTATCTGGAGCCGAACCCGCAACGCGGCACGACCGATCTGTGGCCGACCAATGACGGTATCTTCAAGAACATGGACACGGCCATGAACCACCTGGATGCCGGCCTTGCCAACGTCAATGTCGGCTATCCGCAATTCTTCTGGGAAGGCGCTCCGCAATACGCCGACGCGCTCGGCCGCAACATATCAAAAGCGATCTCCGGCGAACTCACCTCGCAGCAGGCGCTTGACGAAGCGGCAGAGGAATGGACGCAGATCGTCCAGAAACTCGGCATCGACAAGCAGAAGGCGCAATACAAGAACTTCGTCGACGGCGCCCGCAAGCTTGGGTACAAGATCTGATCGACCTTTCGATCGAAGAAGCGAGACCGCCCCGGATTCCGGGGCGGTTTTTTGTTGGCGGGCGGATGGCGGTGATTGTTTGTCAACGCCGAGCATAGCGGCCAACGTTGCGGGACAGTCTGGGTGGTCGCAAGTTTGTCTCCTGCCGCCGACCCTCCTCCGTCTTCGCCCGGCTTGACCGGACGATCCAGGGACGGCGACCGGCGCGCCCGGCAGGCTGGGTCCGCCGGTCAAGCCGTCGGATGACGGGTTGGGGGGTCGTTTACGCCTGCTCGCAACGGACCTCCGCGCGCCAGATTGGCTTTCTTACGCATCCCCCTTCTCCGTCTTCGCCCGGCTTGACCGGGCGATCCAGGGACGGCGACCAGCGCGCCCGGCAGGCTGGGTCCGCCGGTCAAGCCGTCGGATGACGGGTTGGGGGGCGGGGGAGCCCCTCTCGTAAAAGGACCGACGCGTGCCAGAAAAGCTTTCCCGCCCTCCCCACCTCCGTCTTCGCCCGGCTTGGCCGGGCGATCCAGGGGCGGCGACCGACATGCCCGCCACGCTGGATACGCCGGTCAAGCCGTCGGATGACGGATCGGGGGCGGGGGAGCCCCTCTCGTAAAAGGACCGACGCGTGCCAGAATGGCCTCCCCGCTCTCCCCTCCTCCGTCTTCGCCCGGCTTGACCGGGCGATCCAGGGACGGCGCCCAGCATGCCCGGTAGGCTGAGTCCGCCGGGCAAGCCGTCGGATGACGGATAGGAGGGCGGTTGATGCATTCTCTTTTCGCTTCGGCACGTTCCAGATCGGCTTTCCTGGCAACCTGATGCTCCTACGAAAACAGCACCCCTTGACGCTCGGACAAAAATCCGGCGGAGTTCGCGGCCCGGCATTGTTGGGGTTTCACGCATGAGCGATCTTCTCAGACATATTCCGACGGTCCGCGCGATGGTGCCGGAAGACGGTGACGCCGTGATCCGGATCTATGCCGAGGGCATTGCCACCGGCCATGCGACCTTTACGGCGGACGCGCCGGATTTTGCCGACTGGAGTGCCGGGCATCTCGACCGGCCTCGGCTGGTGGCGGAGATCGACGGGACGATTGTGGGATGGGCGGCGTTGTCGGCAGTGTCCTCGCGCTGCGTCTATGCCGGCGTCGCGGAGATCAGCGTCTATGTCTCGGAAGCCGCGCGCGGGCGCGGGGTCGGCGATGCGCTTATGAAGGCACTGATCGAGCGGTCCGAGATCGAGGACATCTGGACCCTTCAGGCCGGCATATTTCCCGAAAACACGGGCAGTCTCGGCCTGCACCAGAAACACGGCTTCAAGGTGCTCGGCGTGCGCGAGCGGCTCGGCAAGATGACATTCGGGCCGATGCAGCATCAATGGCGGGACGTGGTCTACCTGGAACGCCGGAGCGCCGTGGCCGGCATCGACTGATCCGCTTCAAAACCGCCGGCCGGTGTTTTTGTTTGCGCGGCACCGCCCGGACGGCGCTCAGGTTCAAGGCCTGATTTCCCGGTATTTGCCAAAGCTCCAAGAACGCCCCACCGACTTCTTCGGTGGGCTGGACCCTCCCCGGATTGTAAGGTAGCGATAGGCACCCAACGACAGGAGGCGAGCCGCATGGAAGCACCGAACAGGCAGGACGGCGACATGGCCGGACGACCCGATCCCGCCGGTCATAATCAGCGCAGCCTCGACCTGTTCGAAACGCTGGTCCGGGTGCGCACCTTCGAGGAACGGGTCGGTGAATTGTTCGTGCGCGGCGGCACTGCCGGGTCGATGCTGCACCTGTCGATCGGCGAGGAGGCGGCTGCCGTGGGCGTGACCGCGCATATGCGGCAGGGCGACACGTTCACGACCCATCACCGCGGCCACGGCATCTTTCTGGCGCGCGGCGCCGATCCGAACCGGATGATGGCGGAAATCGCCGGGGCTGAAACCGGCTATTGCGCCGGCAAGGGCGGCTCGATGCACATTGCCGACATGGATCTCGGACATCTCGGCGCCAATGCGATCGTCGGCGGCGGCATCCCGGCCGTGGTCGGTGCCGGTCTGTCGGCGCGCCACTTCAAGACCGATGCCGTGTCGGTGGCGTTTTTCGGCGACGGCGCGATGCAACAGGGCGTGCTCTATGAAAGCATGAACATGGCCGCGCTCTGGTCCCTGCCCTGCCTGTTCGTCTGCATCAACAACCAGTACGGCATGGGCACGCGCATCGACCGGGCGAGCGCCCGCACCGATTTCCACGTCAAGGCCGAGGCTTTCGGGCTTGCCGGAAGCGAAGTCGACGGCGGCGACGTGGAGGCAGTGGCGGACATCGCCGCAGAGCTGGTCGCCCATGCCCGCACCGGCAAACCGGGCTTTCTGCTCGTCAACTGCTATCGGTTCCACGGCCATGCCCGCAAGGACAAGTCGCCCTACCGGTCGAGCGACGAGGAACAGGAGGGCCGGCAGATCGATCCGATCGCGACCCAGCGCGCGCGCCTGATGGAATCCGGCATGGCGGCCGAGGCCCTGGACACGATCGAAGAACGCATCGAAAAGGAAATGGATGCGGCGATGGACTTTGCCACCGCTTCGGCGCAACCGGGACATGATGCGCTGTTCACCGACGTCTACGGACCGGACGAACCGGCGCCTGAAGCCGTCGACAAACGCATTGCCGAGGTGCTGGCGGAATGAGCGGCACCACCTATCGCGACGCGCTGCGCCTTGCCCTCAAGGACGCCATGAGCGAAGACGACAGCATCGTGGTCATCGGCGAGGAAGTCGGTGTCTATGGCGGTGCCTATGGCGTCACCAAGGCGCTGATCGACGACTTCGGACCGGACCGGCTGATCGACACGCCGATTTCGGAGGCCGGCCTTGTCGGTGCCGCCGTCGGTGCCGCCATGACCGGGCTGCGCCCTGTCGCCGAACTCATGTATGTCGACTTCATGTGTGTGGCGATGGACCAGGTCGCCAACCAAGCGGCCAAGATCCGCTACATGTTCGGCGGCCAGACCGGCGTGCCGATGGTGCTGCGCAGCCAGGGCGGCACCGGACGGTCCGGCGCAGCCCAGCACTCGCAATCGCTCGAAGCCTGGGTGATGCATACGCCGGGACTGCGCCTTGCCATGCCGGCAACCGTGACCGACGCCTACCACCTGTTGCGCCATGCGCTCACGCTGCCCGATCCGGTCGTGTTCCTGGAGCACAAATCGCTCTACACCATGACCGGGGATCTCGACAAAGAGGCCGAGGCCAATTGGGGCGAGGCGCATGTCCGTCGGGTCGGCGAGGATCTGACCCTCATCAGCTATTCGCGCATGCTGCATTATTGCATGGAGGCGGCCGATCACCTTGCCGAAATCGGCATCGACGCCGAAGTCATCGACCTTCGAACGCTCAACCCGCTCGACCGGCATACGATGACCGCATCCGTCGCCAAGACAGGACGGGCAATGGTCGTTACCGAGGATTGCCTGACCGCAGGGGTCAGCGCGGAGATTGCCGCGCTCATTCAGGAATTTGCCTTCGATTGGCTGGAGGAACCGGTCATTCGGCTGGCGGGCGAGGATATCCCGATCCCGGTTGCCCCGGATCTCGAGGCCGGATCGATCCCCTCGCCGCAACGCATCGTGGCGACCGCAAAACGGCTGATGCGGCGATGAGCGGCGCGATCACCATGCCGCGTCTCGGCGAGACCATGGAAGAAGGCACGCTGCGATCCTGGCTGGTCAAACCCGGCGTGCCGTTCAAGCGCGGCGACGTGATCGCGGAAGTGGAAACCGACAAGACGCTGGTCGACATGCCGGCACTCGCCGACGGCACGATCGCGGCCTACATCGCCCGCGAAGGCGACGTGATCCCGGTCGGCAAGCCAATGGCGACGCTGGAAGGCGCCGAGACCAAAACCGAGGGCGAAGAGGCAGCGGCCGGTGCGCCGGACGATCTCGCCCAACCGGTGACTGCCGAAGCGGTCGCGGGCTTCGCCGCCGATCCCTCGGCGGTTACCCAATACCAGCCGCCCGTCCGGACCAAACGCGTACCGGCTTCGCCGGCAGCACGCCGGCTGGCGCAATCGCTCGGCGTCGGGCTTGAGACCCTGCGCGGTACCGGGCGACGCGGCCGCATCCAGGCCGACGATATCCGGCGCGACCATAAGGGCCATGCCCAGACCGGCGACCCGCATCCGGATGTCTTTGCCAAGGTGGCCGGCAAACAAACCGGCGCGCCCTTCGTTTTCCTGCACGGGTTCGGCGGCGACCATCTGGCCTGGGACGGTCTGACGCTCGGGTTGGAAAACGCGGCTCCGACATTGGCCTACGACCTGCCCGGGCACGGCCGTTCGGCGCACCATCCCTGCCAGTCGCCGCGCGAAATGGCGACCGTGATCGCCCAGGACCTGCGGCGACGCGGCCAGAAGGGCGTCAACCTTGTCGGTCATTCCATGGGCGGCGCGATCGCGGCTCTCATCGCGCTTGAAGAACCGGATCTCGTGCGTTCGCTGACGCTGCTTGCACCCGGCGGCTTCGGCCCGGAAATCAATCACAAACTGCTCAGGCGCTTCGCCCGGGCCGATACCGAAGAGCTTGCGGAACAGGTGCTCGAACAGATGGTCGGATGGTCGTTCACGCTGCCGCGCATGATGCCGTCGCTTGTCGCCGCCAACCACCGCGACCCGACCTATCGGCACCGGCTGTCCTGCATTCTTGAAACCCTGCTCGACGGCGACGAACAGGTGCAATTGCCGACCGGGCGGCTCGCCGACCTGCCGTTTTCCGTTCGGGTCGTCTGGGGCACGCAGGACCGCGTGCTGCCGACCCGGCAATCGCATCGGCTGCCCGGCCTCGTTGCCACGCATGTCTTTGAGCGCGTCGGACACCTGCCACATCTGGAAATTCCCGGCGAAATCCTCAAAATCCTCCAGTTCGAAATAACAGACACCTGACGGGAGGGGCCGGGCCATGGGCGAACCGGTTTTCATCGGCGTTGACGGCGGCACGGAATCGCTGCGTGCCGGCGTTTTCGACCTCAGCGGCAAACCGCTGGCTTTCGCAGCGACCACCTACGACACGCGGTTCCCCGAACCGGGACGGGCCGAGCAGGATCCGAACGACTGGTGGCGTGCCATCGGATCTTCGGTTCGCGAGGCGGTCGCAAAGGCCGGTGCCGCACCGGGCGATGTGGCTGGGCTGTGTGTGGACACGACCTGCTGTTCGGTCGTGGCGCTTGACGGAAACGGCGCGCCGCTGCGCCCGGCGCTGATCTGGATGGACGTGCGGTCGTCGCGCGAAGCAGAACGGCTTGTGGAAACCGGCGATGCGGCGCTCGCGGTCAATGCCGGCGGGGCCGGACCGGTCTCGGCGGAATGGATGATCCCGAAGGCGCTGTGGCTGAAGACGCACGAGCCGACGACCTTCGACCGGGCGACGACGATCTGCGAATACCAGGATTATCTGACCTTCCATCTGACCGGCCGGCGCTGCGCCTCCATCAACAACGTTGCGGTACGCTGGCACTACCGGACCGACGCCGGCGGCCCGCCACGTTCGATGCTCGCGTCGCTCGAATTGGAGGCGCTTCTGGAGAAATGGCCGCAGGACGTCGTCCGGCTCGGAGAAACGGTCGGACCCTTGACGGCGGACGCGGCCGAGCATCTCGGACTGCCGGCCGGACTTCCCGTGGCGCAGGGCGGTGCGGACGCCTTCATCGCAATGATCGGCCTCGGCGTGACCCGGCCCGGCAAAATGGCCTTTATCACCGGATCGTCGCACCTGCATCTCGGCCTCAGCGAGACGTCCTTTCATGGTCCGGGTATCTGGGGCACCTATGCGGATGCCCTCCTGCCCGGCCTCTACGTGGTCGAAGGCGGGCAGACCTCGACCGGATCAGTGATCGCCTGGTACAAGCGCCTGCTCGGCGACGGTGTCAGCTATGAGGAGTTGAACGCCGAGGCCGCGGCAATCGCCCCGGGCTCGGACGGGTTGATCGCGCAAGACCATTTCCAGGGCAACCGAACGCCGCATACGGATGCGCTGTCCCGCGGCGCCCTGACCGGGCTGTCGCTCACCCATACCCGCGGTCATATCTTCCGGGCGCTGATCGAAAGCATCGCCTACGGCACCGAACTCATCCTGGAGACCCAGCGCGCAAACGGCTACCGACCTGAGGAAATGGTGATCGCCGGCGGCGCGACCCGATCGGATCTGTGGATGCAGATCCATGCCGACGTGTCCGGCCTGCCGCTGACACTGACCGAGGTCGCCGATGCGCCGGCACTCGGATGCGCGGTGCTGGCAGCGGTGTCGACCGGGCATTTTGCGTCGATTGAAGAGGCGGCCGACGTCATGGTGAAACCGGTGCGCACGATCGAACCGGATCCGAAACGACACGCTCTGTACCGGCCATACTACGAAGCCTACCGCAAGGCTTATGACGCGCTCGGCTCGATCACCCGCCCGCTGGCAACACTATCCTGATACTTTTACTCTCGACCGGAGGTCATCATGCTCAAGGGAATTCCCGCCCTCATCAATGCCGACCTGCTCTACATATTGCGGTCCATGGGCCATGGCGACGTGCTCGCACTGGTCGATCGCAATTTCCCGGCCCAGTCGGTGGCTTTCGACACGGCAAGCGGCACGCTGGTGCATCTGGACGGCGCAAACATTCCGCAGGCTGCGGCAGCCATCCTGACATTGTATCCACTGGATTCCTTCGTCGAAACGCCGGTTTTCCGCATGCAGGTGGTCGGCGAACCGGAAACGCTGCTCGATGTGCACGAGGATTTTCATGCGGCCTGCGAGGCGGCCGAAGGCGCGAAAGTGCGGATGGGATCGATCGAGCGGCATTCCTTCTACGACCGGGCGCGGCAGGCCTTTGCCGTCGTGCAAACGACGGAGGACCGGCCGTATGGGTGCTTTCTTCTGACCAAGGGCGTGGTTTTCGAGCCGACCTGAACGATCAGGTCGCCGCGTCGCGCCATTGCGCGGCATAGGCGGCGAGCCCGGGACCATCGATCGGCTGGACGGGAGCAAGATCGAGGCTGGTTGCCGGCGGATGATCCCCGTCGAAACGGGCCAGCAGGGCGGCGCCGTGCGCCGTGCCGTCGGCGATCATGGATGCCGAAACACTCTGGCCCGGGCGCAAGGCGGCGAGCGTTCCCAAAAAGAGCGGGTTTTGTGCGAACGGACCGTCGACAATTATGGGGCTTGTCGATCCCAGCGCCGTCAAGGACAGATCCGTCATCAGGGCCGTGTAGAGGCCGGCCAGGGCGAAGCGGTCCGCCGCACCCAATTGACGCGCCGCCTCGATCCGGCCCTTGCCGCCGGTTCCCGGCAGCGGCCCGCCGGATTCGGTAAACGACGGCAGCGCCATCACACCATCGGCAACAAGCCCGCGCATTGTCGCAAGAGGGTCCGGGCCCGGATCCGTCTCGCCGGCAATGCACTCGAACTCGCGGCCGCCCATGAACCGGCAACAGGCGACCGGATCGCCAAAGACGTCGGTATTGGTGACGAGGTCGTGGTCCGGATTCAGTGTATCCAGATCAATCCCGCCGTCGAAGCCGATGATCCATGTGCCGGTCGACAACAAGGTGAAGCGATCGAGGCCGGCCGCGCGGTAGAGCAGGTAATTGGCGTTCGAGTCGTGCACGCCGGCCCGAATCCGTCCGAGGCCCTTTGGCGACGGGGCGCTCGAGCCGGGATCGAACGTGCCGATAGGCTCCCAGGCTCGTCTGAGCGGCGCGAACACATTGTCCCAGCCCTTTTCGCGCACGATCGAGGAAAACCGTTTGCCGCGCACATCCCACAAATGAGTCTGGGCGCCGAGCGCGGTGACTTCCGAGACGGGATCTGCGCCCAGGCGATACGCAACATATTGCCCCCAGGGCACAATCGTTCGCACCCGGGCAAAGGCCTCCGGGAATGCTGCTTCCTGCCAGAGCAATTGCCGGGTCACAGTGAGCGCCATAGGATTGGTCGGCGCAAACACTTCGGAAAAATCCGGTGCCATTGATTCATAGGCGGTCTTGATCGCCGCCGGCGGATCGGCCTCGTACATCATGATCGGCAAGGCCAGCGCACCGTCGGCATCGAGCAAGGCGAGGCCGGAGCCGTGGGCGCAGCAGACGATGTCGTCGACCGGCACATCGGCGGAAAATTCCGCAATCGCATCCCGCGCAAGCGCAACCAGCGGCTCCGGATCGATGGCGCGGTAGGGCGCATCCGACAGCCGCGCGCTCGCCGTTTTCACCGAACGGACCGGCTCGCCGGACCGGGTGAAAAGAAACGCCTTTGAATGGGTGGTGCCGGCATCGATGACGACGATGCCGCCATTGGATTCCATGGATTCAGTCCCCGGTGGTCATGTTTCGAGTGTGAAGCGCGGGACGGGGAGCGGTCAAGCGGGCTAAGTTGGCTGCACAGCGCCTTTCGCCGCGATGCCAGTTTTCACCCCCTACCCGTCTTCGCCCGGCTTGACCGGGCGATCCAGCGGTGCTGCCGTTTACGCACGTCAGACTGGGTCCCCCGGTTAAATCGGGGGAAGACGGCGTGGGGGAGAAGCGCGTGCCTTTCCATCGGCTGTGGTGCTGGCCAAAACGCCTTCATGGCCACCCCTCTTTCCGTCGTCGCCCGGCTTGACCGGGCGATCCAGCGGCGCTGCCGTTTGCACCCGGCAGACCGGGTCCCCCCGATTAAATCGGGGGAAGACGGCGTGGGGGAGAAGCGCGTGCCTTTCCGTCGGCTGTGGTGCCCGCCAAATCGCCTTCATTGCCACCCCTCTTTCCGTCTTCGCCCGGCTTGACCGGGCGATCCAGCGGTGCTGCCGTTTGCGCCCGGCAGACTGGGTCCCCCGATTAAATCGGGGGAAGACGGCGTGGAGCGAGCAGCGCGTCCTTTTGTTCGACCGTTGGCGTGCAAGCCGGGTTTCCCCGGCCGCGATCTCGCAGTATGGTCGCGCACGGTCGGGCGCCTGCCCGCGTACAGATTTGCCGCCCGTCTTCGCACCCCGACGCGCGGATCAACCGGGACCTCGACATGGCGCCGAAACATCTCCGTCTGCGGCAGCAGATCATCGAGACCTGCCTCACCATGAACCGCCTCGGCCTGAACCAGGGCACCTCGGGCAATGTGAGCGCACGCAATGCCGAAGGCTTCCTGCTGACACCCTCGGGCATTGCCTACGAAACCATGAAACCCGGGCAGATCGTGCAGATGGACCTGGAGTCCGGCTATCGCGGGGAGTGGTTGCCGTCGTCGGAATGGCGCATGCATTCCGACATTTATGCGGCCCGTCCGGAAGCCGGTGCGATCGTGCACGTGCATTCCACCTATGCCACGGCGCTGTCCTGTCTGCGCATCGACATTCCCGCCTTTCACTACATGATCGGCGTTGCCGGCGGCACGGACCTGCGCTGCGCCGATTACGCAACCTTCGGCACCCAGGCGCTGTCCGATAACATGCGCGCGGCACTCACCGACCGCACCGCGTGCCTGCTCGCCAATCACGGCCAGATCTGTTTTGCACCGACCCTGGAAAAGGCGTTGTGGCTCGCCGGCGAAATCGAGGCGCTCTGCCAGCAATACTGGGCGGCGAAACAGATCGGCGAACCGGTGCTGCTCGACGCTGAGGAAATGGACCGGGTGTTGGCGCGGTTCCAGACCTACGGCAAGCAGGCAAAGGAACTGGAGGGGTTGAACGTAACGGCGGTCGATGCGCCGGAATGGCGGGGTGAGGTAAAGTAAGCGCCTCTTGGCGGCGGCCGTTCAACCGATCCGCACCAATCAAGCGAACAGAAGGCCGACGCAGTTCACATCTCGACGATTTAGCCAGTCGTGACCAAACCGCAACGAGTGTATGCGAGCTACGGCACCACAGACTGAATTGCCGGGCCGACCTCATCCCGCCGGGGTGGATCCGCGCCCGGACGGGTGCATGTCAGCGCCGCGGCCTGTGCGGCGAATTCCAGTAAATCCGTGAGGCCCGCTTCGTCGATCCGGTCCAACCGGTCCCGGCTCATATGGCCCGTTTCGCTGATCCGGGCGAGCAGGGCGGCCATGAAGGAATCGCCGGCGCCGACCGTGTCGACGACATTGACCTTCGGTGCCGCGATCCGAACCGATCCGTCCCGGCGGATCGCCTCCGCGCCGTCCGCCCCGCTGGTGATCACCACGAAAGCCGGACCGTCTTTCAGAATGTCTTCGGCAGCCTCGCGAACGGATTGTCCGGGCGCAAACCAGTCGAGATCCTCGTCGCTGATCTTGACGATGTCGGCGGCGGCGGCCATACGGCGGATGCGGCTGCGGACGGCGTCCGGATCGTCAATCAGGGCCGGTCGGATGTTGGGGTCCAGGGTGAGAACGGCCCGGCCGCGATGCGCAAGCATCAGATCACAAAAGGCATCGGCAGACGGATTGCGCAGCAGGGAGATCGAACCGAAATGCAGGGCCGTGACCATGTCCGGCAATGGCGGCAGGGCGGCGCGCGTCCAGGTCCGTGCGGCAGTGGCCTCGTCGTAAAAGACATAGGCGGCCTGGCCTGCCCGCAAGGTCACCATCGCAAGGGTGGTCGGGGCATCCAGGCGCGCTGCCCAGTCAAGGCCGACACCGTTCTCTTCAAGCTTGTCGGCCAGACGACTGCCGAAGGCGTCGGTCGAGAGGCCGCCGACAAACGCCGTCTCGACGCCAAGACGGCCAAGGCCGAGCGCGATATTGTAGGGCGAACCGCCTTCTATCGGGCGATAGAACAACCCGTCGCCCACCGGAATGAAATCGATCAGCGCTTCGCCGCAGCAGACGATCATGATGTCCGTTCTCCTCGCCGCCGGTGTTGTGAACACTTATCCTATCCGGACCGTGCGGCGGGCTCTACCTGATTTCAGGCAATCGCTTCGGCTTGTCTATACCCGGAGCGGCGGCCGGCGACAGTCTTCTGCCTTGGTCACATTTACATGCATGTTTCATGCATTTTTAAAATCTTCACTGGCATTGCTCCTTTTGCATACGGAAGACATGCAATCGGTTGACTGACGGCGATCGGTTCGGATCGCGCGGCCGGGTGCTCGTGCCAGGCGTCTGTTCGGAGACATCGTTTGCGGGTATTTCCGGCCTATAGGCTCCACCGTAATGCCCGGCAGGCTGGATTCTCCGAACAAGTCGGAGAATGACGGAGTGGGGTTGAGGTGGAGGCGGGCTCGGGACTGGTGTGCCTTTTTTTCCGACTGGCACCGTCGACGTCACCGAAAGTGTTGCCGTCCTCCCCCTTCTCCGTCTTCGCCCGGCTTGACCGGGCGACCCAGCTGCGCGACCGCTTACGCCCGGCAGGCTGGATTCTCCGGTCAAGCCGGAGAAGGACGGATCGGGGAACCGGCGACGTTGCCATACCCATGATATGAACGTGCCAGATTGGCTTTTCCACCCAACTCCACCCTCCGTCTTCGCCCGGCTTGACCGGGCGACCCAGGGGTTCAATCGTCTGGTCACGACAGACTGGATTTTCCGATCAAGCCGGAGAATGACGCAGTGGGGATTACAGCTGGATGCTACACGAGAGGCGGCGGTGCCATTCTACCGACCAGCCCATCGCCCTGCCCTGCCAAAACGCCGTCCATGCTTAACGCACCCTTACCCGGACCCCTTAAATCCGAGGGGTCGGCCCAACGTGATTTCAGTCTTTGCCTGCCATGATGGCCTCAAACAAAATGCAGGACTGGGGTCAAACATGGCTGTTCTGGTCACAGGCGGCGCCGGCTTTATCGGCAGCCACATGGCCTGGGAACTTCTGGACGCGGACGAGGATGTCGTCGTGCTCGACAACCTGGTGACCGGACATGCCTGGTCGGTTCCGCCAGAGGCGACGTTCGTGCACGGCGATGTCGGCGATCCGCGGCTCCTCGTCCGCCTGATGGAGCGGCACCGGATCGACGCCGTCATTCACATGGCCGGTTCCACCGTCGTACCGGAATCCGTCGACCTGCCGCTGCGCTATTACGACAACAACACGTCGAAGCTGCGCACGCTTGTGGAGACCGCTATCGCGAACTCCGTACGCGCCTTCGTGTTCTCCTCCACCGCCGCGGTCTATGGCGACGTGCCGCCGGAACCGGTCGGCGAGGACCACCCGCTCGATCCGCAATCGCCCTACGGGCGCTCCAAGATGATGTCGGAGATGATCCTGCAGGACGCAGCGGCAGCGCACGCTCTCGACGTCGCCATCCTACGCTATTTCAACGTCGCCGGCGGCGACCCGCGCGGGCGCCCCGGCCAGT
>JANQQB010000383.1 GCA_028285165.1 Rhodobiaceae bacterium | reverse complement strand
CGCCTTCGGCGGCACGCAGGGCGTCTACACCCATCGCTCCGAGGCCTGTGCCTGCGACATGACGTTTTCCGTCTTTGTGCCGCCGCAGGCCGAGGGCGGCCCTCGCCCCGTGCTCTGGTATCTGTCGGGCCTCACCTGCACCCATGCCAATGTCACGGAAAAGGGCGAGTTCCGTCGGGCGGCGGCCGAGCATGGCCTTGTCATCGTCTGTCCAGACACCTCGCCGCGTGGCGATGACGTGCCGGACGAGACGGACAATTGGCAATTCGGATCGGGCGCCGGTTTCTATCTCGACGCCACCCAGGCGCCGTATGACCGAAACTACCGCATGGCTCGCTACGTGACCGACGAATTGCCGGCCCTGATCGAAAGGGAGTTCCCGGTCGATATGCAGCGTCAGGGCATTTTCGGCCATTCCATGGGCGGCCACGGAGCACTGACGATTGCCCTGCGCCATCCGGACCGGTTCAAGTCCTGTTCGGCCTTTGCACCGATCGTCAATCCGATGACGGCGGACTGGTCGAAGACGGCGTTCGAGAAGTATCTGGGGCCTGACGCGGCGACGTGGCGGCAATACGATGCCTGCGCCCTGATCGAGGACGGGCACCGGTTCGCCGGGTTCCTTGTCGACCAGGGCAAGGCCGACGGTTTTCTCGACACCGGTCTGCGGCCGTGGCTGCTCGAAGAAGCCTGCGCGTCAGCCGGAATCCCACTGACGCTGCGTATGCAGGATGGCTACGACCATTCCTACTATTTCATTTCGACCTTTATGGCCGATCATATCGCGTGGCATGCGGACCGGCTCTGAGGCCGGTCCGCGTTCCTGAAATTCCCGACGCCGATTAGCGCCGCAACTCGGTTGCCATATAGGCGATCGTCTTCTGGTAGACGCTGGCGCGGTTCCAATCCCTGAGCACCTGGAAGTTCCGTGTGCCCTGCGACCAGTCCTTGCCGGGCCGCCAGCCGTGTTTGCGCAGGAAGTTTGCCGTTGAGGCCAGCACGTCGGCGCGGCTGCGCATCAGGTCCGGCCGGCCGTTGCCGTCGAAATCGACCGCATACCTGACATAGCTCGAGGCAAGGAACTGGGTCTGTCCGATCTCGCCTGCCCAGGCGCCTTTCATCTCCGGAATCGACATCTGGCGCCGCTCGGCAATCGTGAGCGCAGCCATCAATTCGTTGGTGAAGAAGTCCGACCGGCGGCAATCATAGGCGAGCGTCGGCAGCGAGGAAAACAGCGAAATGTTGCCCATGAACCGACCGAAACCGGATTCCAGGCCCCAGATTGCGATCAGCACCTCGCCCTGGACGCCATAGCGCCGTTCGATCTGCTGCAACAATTGGGCGTTCGAACGCATCTGCTTGCGACCAAGCGCGATCGTGCTCTTCGGCGCACGGCGCTGGATGAATTGTTCGAGCGAGAGCCGGAAGGACTTTTGCGACCGGTCTCGCGAGATCACCTTGCGGTTGTAGGACGCATTGGCAAGCGCCGCATCGACCGTGCGTTGGGAAATCCCGGACCGCACGGCCCTTTTCTTGAAGTCCGCGAGCCACGGTTTGAAACCGGCGGCATTGTTGCCGCAGGCCTGCGCGTGAGCGGGTTGTGGCGCAAAGCCGGGAATGAAAAACAGCGAAACGAGAACGGCGAAAACACAGGCGCAACGCATGGTCTGTTCGATGCCTCCGTCTGAATACTTGGGCGGTAAGGATGCGGCGGATCTTATCTTGCCTTTCGGAGGAACGAAATCGCCAATTCAAGATATGGTTGTCGCGGGTCCGGCGGAGGCGGTATCCGGGCGCGCAAAGCGTCTTATACGTCGCGGAATTAAGCTATGTCTTATCGATGTCTGCCAAATATTGACCAACGCGGCCCAACCGCTCCTCGAACGGGTCAATCGCTGACGGCATGCTGAAAACGTTGGCCGGGTCGCATGACTTGCGCAGTGAACAAAAATCCTCCCGTCCTACCCGATTGGCACGTCCGTGCGATCGGGTGTCGCTTATGATCTCGGTTTCGGTGAACCGGGGACCAACGTCTCCGATGTCAGTCTCGGCCATACTCCAAGCTCTTTGCGTCAATCTACACGCGGCGGGACACGTCCCGCCGCGTGTAGATTTTGCGGCGATTTCTAGAAGGGGTGAATGCGCGGCCAGTTTTCGTCGCCGGCGGTGATGTGCTTCGGAATGTCGGCTTCCCACAATTCCTGGGCCCGGGGATGGACCTGCACAAAGAGCCGTCCGTCGACGATCTGCCAGACCATCGGATCTCCGGGGGCCTTGTAGCTCTGGCTCGCCGCCCACGAGCAATAGCCGTCATAGGCCGGCGCATAGCGTGCCGGATCTGCGGCGAACTTGTCCCGGTTTTCGGTCGACGTGAAGTACCAGATCGCACCGTTCCAGAAATGATTGATGCGCGCTTCGCCGGGCTTCGGGGCCCCGTCGTGGTAGGACACGGTGTCGTATCCGCCCAAGGCGACCGCAAGCTGATTGCCGGCAAAAGCCGACACCGGTGCGAGCGCAGTAGCAAGCGCGACCGTCAAGGCCGCGATCGTCATTTTCAGCATGTTCCTCTCCATTTCGCGTTGAGTGACGAGGCAGAGCTATCGACCCTTGCGATAACTGCCAAGTCACACTTCGGTCGGTTCGAAGTGATTGATTTCGCGCCTATTTGATTGGAAGTTTATCGACTGAAGACAGGGGCGCGCGACACGCAGACAGGGGCCGCTTCACCCCCAAAGCACCGGCTCGACAGGCATGACCGATTGACGCCGTCCATCCGGAGCAACTTCCGATACGACCAGATCGTACGATGGGGACCGGCACCTATTGGTATGTGCCCGTCGTTTGAACACGCACTCGAGTTCAGGTCTTCAGATTAAAGGCCGGAGCGCGATTCTGTCCCTGGTTAAGTTGTTCAAGTATGCTCAAGAAAAGCAACGGCTTCGAACCCGCCTGAGGTGAATCGGATATGGCAGAGCAATCGAGCGACACGGCCACATCTTTCTCGCGAGAACCGGCCATGCGTCCAAACGCGGTCCTCACCGCCATTCGCCCCATACTCGGTGTTAGATCGTACGATGAAGCTGTCGCACACTACGTAGACTGGCTGGGCTTCAAGATCGAATGGGAGTGGCGGCATGCGCCGAATGAACCCGTGATCATGCAGATTTGCCGGGATGGCGTTGCACTCCAACTCATCGAAGGCGACGAGCACCCGCCGAATACGTGGATTCAGATATTGGTCGATGACATCGTCGGACTTGAGATTGAGCTGAATGCCAGGCGAGCCAACTCGGTCAAGTGCGCCGACAACTTTCCCTATGTCCGGCAAATCAGCACGCGCGACCCTTTCGGCAACAGTCTGGTATTCGAACAGCCCGCGACACCTGAGGAGAAGCGCGCAATGGATGATCGGGCAGACGTCATGCGCGTTTACATCCGTGATCGCCTGGCGGCCGGACATCCCTGCCCCACGCCGGAAGAGGTTGCGGAGGCGTTGTTCCGCCCTCCGACATTCTCGACCAAGGTCCAGGCTGCCGATGTGCTTTTTGAATTTCCCGAATATGCCCGAAACAAATCGGCCGGCTAATCGGATGTCAGTTCTCGACCTTCCCGATCCGGAGCGGCCGACGGTGATTGGCACGCGCCCCTCGCCGGACCCTTGGGTGGTTCGCACACTCTGGTGCGCACTCTTCACGATATGTCTTGCGCTGAACGCTGCGGCCCAAACGCCCGCGCAAAACGGCGCTGCAAGCGCGGTCGTGCCGCCGGCACCCGAAGACGGAGGGCCGAGGCGCTGGACCGTCGAGGCCGACACCGGGATCCGGATGTATGAAGCACCTTCGACCGGGGCGACAATCATCCGGGAAATCGCCGACGGCGCGATCCTGTCCAATCTCGGATGTGCGCGCGAGGAAGACCGGGTCTGGTGCACAATCCGACCGTTCCGAGGCGGCAAGCGCGGATTTGTTGCGGCAGATTTCCTGGTTCCGGCGCGCGGTCCGGATGGCTCGGTGCCCACCGGTCCCGACGACAGCAAACGCCGGGCGCGCAAAGGCGCTTTCGATGCGCGCGGGAAAGGCGCCTGCGCGCAAATCCGTGGGGAAGCGATGGGAGAATGCACGATCGCCGTTGCGCGCAGCGACGGCAGTGACGCCAGTGCCGTCGCAACCTTCTCGAACGGATTTTCACGCACGCTCTACTTCGTGCACGGTGAATTCATCTCGGCCAACCCGACCATGTCCGGCACCGGAAAGGACACGGATTGGCGGCTTGAGGACGGGGTGCATTTCATCCGCGTCGAAGACCAGCGCTACGAATTGCCGGATGCGCTTTTGTTCGTAGACACCGCGAAGGAAGGCGGTTAGAGCGGTTCGGGGCTGGGACACGAACTCACAAAGGATAAGCGGCTGCACCGCCGGGCGACGGTGCAGCCTTATGGCCCGACTTAGTTGCCGGGCGTCAGTTTGTGGATCATGCCCTCGTCGATGGCCGTGTAGAGGCTGCCGTCCGGACCCAGAACCACCGACCGGAAGCGGCCGGCTTCCATGGGCAGCGTCATTTCGGTGACGTCGAGCACCGCCGTTCCGTCATCCGTCAGCTGGACCACGTCGATGCGCTGTCCGATCGGCGTGCCGCCGAAACCGATCCCCATGATGCCGACGACCATGGCACCGTTCCAATCGCCCCATTGGTCACCGACCAGGAACGCCGCCGACGACGTGCCCTGGGACCAGCCGTTGTTGTCCCAGATCGGTTGCATGGCGTCCGGATAGGTCGCAAGGTCGGTCATCGGCATGAAAGCTGCACGCTCGTACCGGTCCATGCCCTCCATCTGGTTCGGGCTGTAGCCGCAATAATCGTCCGGGCAATCGCCACGGCCGGCCATGTTGGGACGCGGATCCCACCCGCCATTGCCGCCATTCACGAGCACGGTGATTTCGTCCGAATGCCAGGGCCCGTGCTCGGCAACGATCGGCGTATTGGTTTCCGGATGGAAGGCAATGCCCTGCACGTTGCGGTGACCATAGGTGTAGGTGCGCGGATCGAAGCCGTCGGGCGGGGAGTTGTCCGGCGCCGCGTTGCCGTCCGTATCGATGCGCAAGACCTTGCTGCCCATCATTGTCGGGCTCTGCGGCACCACGCCGTTATGGGTGTCACCTGTGGTCAGATAGAGAAAGCCGTCGCCGGGATTGAAGCGAACACGACCGCCGTTGTGAGCGCCGGGCCCGCCGAACGGATGATCGCTGGCCGCCACCTTGTAGGGAACGTCGTCAACGATATCGGTCCGATCCGACAGGTTGCTCAAGTCATCGTTGACCACGAACCGCATCAGCCGGTTGGTCTGCGGGCTGGACAGGCTGGAGGTCGAATAGACGTAGATCCGACGGTTCTGGCTGAAGTCGGGATCGACCGCGACTCCCATCATGCCGGCCTGGCCTTCGCAGAACAGGTCGTCAGCCGTCGTCGCGTACCCCGATGATCCATTCATCCCGAGCAGCGCTCTGACGTCGCCCGAAGGCAAAAGCACCGAAAGACCCTTGCACTTTTCGGTAAAGAACATCGTCCCGTCATCCAGGAACGCCATGTCCCATGGATTTTCGAGACCTTCCAGCACGACACTGTGCTGCAGGCTCGTGGTGTTCGTGCCGGCCTGCGCGATTGCCGGCATGCCCCACACGAGGGCTCCCGCCACAAGGGATGCAAGCAATGGTGTTGGGCTGGTGAGTGGTCGATTAAGCATAGGATCCTCCCTAGGCATTCTGCTTATGTCGTCCCGGGGGTGCAGCCGCTTTTGTTGTTGTCGCGTTTGTGCGTCCCCAAGACCGATCAGCCTAAATCCGTCTCGCGTTCACATCAAAAGATTTCGATGATCGAAGACGCATGCGGTCGGATCGCTATGACGAACCGCGCGGACGGCCCGACAGCCGCCGGCAGAAGGAACAGCCGCGGAAGCCGATCGGGATCAAAAGCGCCAAGGCCACCGCGCCCTTCCCGGCCGCGTCGGCGCTCTTCGCCTCGATGGTCCATGGTCCTGAGCGCCCGTCAGCGCAGTCCAGTCACTCGAACGAATTCGCGATGTAACTGGCAATATTGGCAATATCCTCGTCGGACAGGTTGGCCGCCTGCGGCCGCATTAATGCCGTATTTGGGCCGACTTGTTCGCCGGCACGGTATTGTTCCATCCGCATCACAAGGTATTCGGCATCGTTGCCCGCCAATTTCGGAAAACTGGCCATGCCCCGCGCGGTCGGGCCGTGGCAGTTCCTGCAGCTCTTCTGGTAAAGCGTTTCACCGGCAGCGATATCTTGAGCGACAACCTGGGACGTGCCGATCATATACGCCGCCAGGACGGCAAACAGAAACCGTGTTTTCATGGACAGTTGATCCCTCCTGAGGGCGTAAGCCCGAACTGCTTTTTGTATTCGTGGGACCGATCCGCCGAGCCAAGATCCCCGGTTCCGATCCTGTGAAACGCCGAGCCTTGCGTATTCCGCATCGGCGATCAAGTCGGCCGTTTGTTCGTGTCTTGCCGGATCGGCGCACAGCAGACCGTGGCATGACCGGCGCTGCGACGAATTCGAACAGCGACCGACAATCGACCATTGTGGAATGTACTCCGGCGTCGGAGCGGTACACCATGGCTGGACCCGTCGAACGCGATGAAAGGATCCGCTGCATGCCGGCTCAGTGGCACCTCGTCAGCACCCTTGCCCCACGACAAGCCGATGCGCTTGTCCCACGCGCGTCGGACGCGTGCGCCGATAACACAGCCGAACAGCTGTCTTCTGTCGTGGCAGTACGCTTTCTGCGGATCCCACCGCACGACCAAGCCCATTGAGCGCGCACGAACGCCAGATGGCGCAAGGGCTCGCCGACGCGGTGACAATGGGAGCCACCGAAGGGCTTCCGCCGGAAAAGACCTCCGAGATCCTGACCCGCGCGTTTGTCGTCGCATTGATCGCGTTTCTGACGCTCATCGATCTCTTCGGCTCGCAGGCGCTGCTTCCGACGCTCGTCGAAGCCTACGGCGTCACGCCGGCCGCGATGGGCTTTGCTGTCAATGCATCGACTATCGGCATGGCCGCGGCCGGCGTCGCGATTGCCCTCCTGTCGAGGCGCATCGACCGGAAGCGATGGATCTGGATGTCGCTCG
>JANQQB010000379.1 GCA_028285165.1 Rhodobiaceae bacterium | reverse complement strand
TCGCTGTGAGCGGCGACGGCCATTCGACTTTCTCGCGCCCGTCATCCGGCACCATGGCGAGATGCCGCGCACCGCCCATCAGGATTTCGGCGCCATCGAAAAGCGGACGGGCCGCCGGCGGCAATCCGTCGAGGCCGTCCTCACCAAGCCCGACAATCGAAAGCCAGGGCTTGGTCATGGGCGTTCTTCCACGAGGCCGGAAACCACCGCGTTGACGGCGGCGCTCGCCATCGCGCTGCCGCCGCGCCGGCCGAGCAAGGTGACGAACGGTATGTCGTGTCCGATAGCGACCAGTGCGTCCTTGCTCTCCACGGCGCCGACAAAACCGACCGGAAACGCCAGGATCGCAGCGGGTTGCAGTGCGCCGTCCTCCAGGATTTCAAGCAGGCGGAACAAGGCCGTCGGTGCGTTGCCGATGGCCACGATGGCGCCTTCAAGACGGTCACGCCAAAGGTCGACCGCCGCTGCGGATCGTGTCGAGCCGATTTCCTTTGCTCTTGCGGGCGTCTGTGGGTCGTTCAGCGTGACGACGATTTCGGTGGTTTGCGGGAGACGGCGCCGGATGATGCCGGCGCCCACCATCTCGACATCGCAGAATATCGGCGCGCCATCCGCCAATGCAGCTCGGGCGGCCGCGACCGGCCGGCCTGCAAAAACCAGATCCGACGGCAGGTCCGTCATGCCGCAGGCATGGATCAGCCGGATCGCGAGATCGGCCTCTTCGGCCGCCAGTCCATCCAATGCGGCCTCCGCCCGGATCGTCTCGAAACTCTTCCGGTAAATCGCGGCAGGGTCGCGCTCATAGGCAGGTATCATCACCGTACCGCTTATTTTCCGTCCATGCTTTTCGGGCCAAGCGGATGGTCGGCATGGGGATAGGGATGGTGGTGATGATCGTGCGCGTGGTCATGCCCATGCTGATGGTCGTGGTCATGCGCATGGGAATGGTCATGGTCATGTCCGTGGCCATGATGGTGGCCTGGAGCCGGCTCCGGAGCGGCCTTCGCGGCAGCCCAATCCGGCCGGCCGCAGCGGCCATCGCAATTGCCGTTGCAGGGACAATCGGCGGCAAGGGTGCTCTTGCCTTCCACGTGATGGTGGTGGCTTTCCTGCGGCAGACCGACTTCGGTCTCAAAACCCAGCACCTGCGTGCGGTACTTGCAGAGCTGGCAATTCATCTTGTTTTCGCCGTCGAGGATTTCGTGAATCCGGTCGACAAACGTATCGATCACCAGCGGATGGTCGTTCAGGTAGGGCGCCTTGACGAATTCGATGTCCGGATAGCGTTCCGCCACAAGATCGGTATAGCCGTAAATCCTGTTGATGAGCACGCCGGTGAACAGGAAATAGGGAAAGACAACGACGCGCTTGTAACCGAGGCGCGCAACGTGATCGAGCGCCGGTTCGACAAGCGGAAAGGTCACGCCGGAATAAGCCGTTTCGGCCCAACCGAAACCCATGCCCTCCCACAACAGGCGGGTGATCTTGGACACGTTGGAATTGGCGTCCGGATCGGACGCGCCTCGCCCCACCACGACCAGCAAGGTTTCGTGCATCGGAACAGAGTCGTCGACGGTGGCGAGCGCTTCACGAATCCGGTCACCGGCAGCCCGCACCATCTTTGTGTCGATTGCGAGCTCCCGTCCATAGCGGATTGTAAAGCCTGGATTTTCCGCCTGATACAAATTCAGAACGGACGGGATGTCATTCTTGGCGTGACCGGCCGCAAACAGCATGCCCGGCACGGCCAGAACCTCATCCACGCCCGCCTCGCGCAACGCATCGAGACCGTCGCGAATGACGGGTGTGGCGAATTCCAGATAGCCGTACTCGACCGGCCATTCGGGAAACCGCTCTTTCAGTCGGGTCGCGACGACGGAAAATTCCGCCACCGCATTGCGCGCCCGACTGCCGTGGCCACAGACCATTATTCCGGTTTTTGAAGACATGGTTCGATCCCGCTTTCAGTGTTCACAACGACCGGTGTTTCAGCCGGTCCGTGTTCACAACGGGGGCATCGTGGCGCCGCGAGGGCGGCGTCCCGGTTGTGCCCGACAGGTCCGGCGTTGGCCCCCTGATTGGGTCGGCCGCACCGCACTCTCTTTCAGCCCAGTCTCGTGGGCCCCGTCGTTCGGCCGTGAGTATGGCCAAACATCGAACCGGTCAAGGCAACAATTCCGGCACCGGCGGCGGGAGATTGCCGCCGGGCAGGACATCCTCTATCTAACCGGCTGCACTTCCATCGGCGCTGCCGCACACCGCACACGCCCTATCAGAGGTTCCCCCATGACTTCCGACACAGCAGGCCCCCTGGCCGGTCTCCGCGTTCTCGACCTTACGCGCATCCTCGCCGGTCCGACCTGCACGCAATTGTTCGGCGATATGGGCGCGGAAATCCTCAAGATCGAACGTCCGGGCGGCGGCGACGATACGCGCAAATGGGGTCCGCCCTTCGTGAAGGACGCGGACGGCGCCGACACCGAGGAAAGCGCCTATTACCTGTGCGCCAACCGCAACAAAAAATCCGTGGCGGTCAATCTTGCCGACCCGCGCGGCGCGGCGCTCATCCGCTCGCTTCTCGATCATTGCGACGTCCTGATGGAAAACTTCAAGGTCGGCGGGTTGAGAGCCTACGGCCTGTCCTACGACGATCTCAAAGAAAGCCATCCGAAGCTGATCTATTGCTCGATCACCGGCTTCGGCCAGACCGGGCCGAACAAGGACAAGCCGGGCTACGATGTCATGGCGCAAGGCTATGGCGGCATCATGAGCCTGACCGGCACGCCGGACGGCGAACCGATGAAGGTGGGCGTCGGCATCGCCGGCGTCGTCTGCGGGCTTTACGCCGGCAACGCTATCCTTGCGGCCCTGCGACACCGGGACAAGACGGGCATGGGCCAGCATATCGACCTGTCGCTTGTCGACACCCAGATCTCCTGGCTTATCAACGAGGGCACGAATTACCTGACATCCGGCACCCCGCCGCTGCGGCGCGGCAATGCGCACCCCAATATCGTGCCGTACCAGACATTCCAGACGTCGAACGGTCACGCCATCGTCGCGGTCGGAAACGATTCCCAATACCAGCGCTTTTGCGCCGTCATCGGGCGGCCGGACCTGGCGGACGATCCCCGCTTTGCCACCAATACAAACCGGCTTGCCGCGCGCGACGAACTGGTGCCGCTGATTGCCGAGGCCGTGCGCCTGATCGATACCGAAACATTGTTGTCCGAACTCGCAACCGCCAAGGTGCCGGCCGGCCCGGTGCATACCCTGCCCGAAGTCTTCGAGACCGATCAGGTTGCCGCCCGCGAAATGAAAATCAGCATGCCGCATCCGAAGGCCGGTTCCGGCACCGTCGATCTGATCGGCAATCCGATCAAGTTTTCCGAAACGCCCGTAACCTATCGGCACGCGCCGCCGGTCTGCGGAGCCGATACCGACGCGGTGATCACAGACTTGCTTGGTCCGGCGGCGCTGGAAGCGGCAAAAACCGACGGAATTGTCGGTTAGTGTGGTGGATTTGAAATACATGTCATTTAGGATTGCTTGTCCGGCTCTGTGGGTAGGAAGGATCGCGCAGGCGATGCTGAAGCATCGTCAAGCGACGCTGACGCCCTCCACAGAGGTGGAAAAGCAACCGTTCGGCACCTTTGCAGGCCCCTCGGACGTCGTTGCCCGGGGCTTGTGATGCGCCAGCATCACGGCGACCCGCGCGCCTAGCCGAGAACCCTGCAAAGGCGTCCTAAATGGCATGTATTTCAAATCCACCACACTAGCCGCCCTCTCCCTCTTTTCCCCTCTCCAGGACACCCAGCATGCCCACCGCATCGGACCTCATTGCCCGCCGGCTCTATGACGCCGGCTGTCGCTATGCCTTCGGAATTCCCGGCGGCGAAGTGTTGTCGCTGATCGAGGCGCTGCGCGCCGTGGGCATTCGGGTCGTTCTGTCACGCCACGAGAATTGCGCCGGGTTCATGGGTGAAGGCGTGCACCATTTTGATCGCGCTCCGGCGATCCTGTTCGGCACAATCGGCCCCGGCATTGCCAACGCGGCCAATGTCATCGCCAATGCGATGCAGGACCAGGTGCCGATGATCGTGCTCACCGGATGTGTGACGGCGACCGACCGGCATACCTACACCCACCAGGTCTTCGACCACGTCAAACTCTGTGAACCGATCGCGAAAGCGGCTTTCCGTGTCGAAAAGGGATCCGCCGCCGTGCTGGCCGACAAGGCTGTCCGGCTCGCCACGGAAGGCCGGCCGGGTCCGGTCGTGCTGGACGTGCCGATTGACGTGCAACGCGGCGAAGAACCGGACGGCCCGCCGCGCCGGGCAGCGCTGGCGCCGATGATGCCCGCACAAAGCCCGGATCTCGACGCCGCGCGGACGCTGTTCCTCGGAGCCAAGAACCCTCTGATGATTGCCGGGCTCGACGTCCTGACCGAAGGCT
>JANQQB010000378.1 GCA_028285165.1 Rhodobiaceae bacterium | reverse complement strand
GACGATGGCCTTGTCATGCAGATCCATCCCGGCTCCTGGCGCAATCACAATCGCGCCGTGTTCGATCGCTTCGGGCGTGACAAGGGCGCCGACATACCGACCGGCACCGATTACGTGTCCGCCTTGAAGCCGCTGCTCGATCGCTTCGGGAATGAAGCCGATCTCACGCTCATCCTGTTCACGTTGGACGAGACCGCCTATGCGCGCGAACTGGCGCCGCTTGCCGGTCACTACCCCTGTTTGCGGCTCGGTCCCGCCTGGTGGTTTTACGATTCGCCCTACGGCATGCGCCGGTACCGCGAACTGGTGACGGAGACGGCCGGTTTCTACAACACGGTCGGTTTCAATGACGACACACGGGCCTTTCCCTCAATCCCTGCGCGCCACGACATGGCGCGGCGCGTCGATTGCGGCTTCCTCGCCGATCTGGTCGTATCAGGACGGCTTGACGAGGACGAAGCGGTCGACGTGGCGCACGACCTTGCCTATCGCCTTGCCAAAGAGGCCTACCGGCTTTGATTCAATGCTTTAGCCTGGTGAATCGGAACAGGAGCAAAGAGCAGCAAGGCTCTGAAAGATAATGCTTTCTCAAATCCATGATCGTCGCGTCTTGTTGAAAAGTCAGGCCTTGGATACGGGATCAAAGGATCGGACCGGATCCCCGATCGGACAGCCGCCAATGCCCGCCTTGCTCTTTGGGTCTGCACCATGACGCGGCTGGTCCCCCCGTCGCTGAACGCTCTGCCGGCCGGCATTGCCATACCGTCCTACGACCGGTCCGCCGTATCCTGCGGCATCGTGCATCTGGGGGTCGGCGCGTTTCATCGGGCCCATCAGGCGGTCTATTGCGACGACGTTCTGAACGACGGTGCGATGGAATGGGGGATCACCGGCGTGAGCCTGCGCAGTGCGGCCATGCGGGAAGCCTTGCTGCCGCAGGACGGACTCTACACATTATGCACCCGGTCGGGTGAAGGCGATCGGTATCGGGTTATCGGCAGCCTGAAGCAGGTCCTCGTGGCACCGGAGGATCCTGACCGTGTGCTTGCGGTTCTGTCTGCGCCGGAGACGCGCATCGTCACCCTGACGGTGACGGAGAAGGGCTATTGCCACGATCCTGCCTCGGGCGACCTTGTGCTTTCCCATCCCGACATCGCGCATGATCTCGAGCATCCCGATCGCCCGCGTTCCGTGCCGGGTTATCTGGTCGAAGCGATCCGCCGGCGCCGGGAAAAGGGCCTTCCGGCTTTCACGGTTCTGTCTTGCGACAACCTCCCGGCCAACGGGCGCACCGCGAAACGCATCCTGCACCAGTTTGCGTACGAGCGGGATGCCGGGCTGGCGGCCTATGTCGAGGCCGAACTGGCATGCCCGTCGACGATGGTCGATCGGATCGTGCCGGCCACGACCGATGACGACCGGACGGGCGTCGCGGCAGCGCTTGGCGTCACCGATGCCTGGCCGGTCGTGGCCGAACCGTTTTGCCAATGGGTCATCGAGGACCGGTTTCCGGCGGGACGTCCGCATTGGGACCGGCATGGCGTGCAGTTTGTAAAGGACGTGGAAGCCTACGAACTGATGAAACTGCGTCTGTTGAACGGCAGCCATTCGACGATTGCCTATCTGGGATACCTCGCCGGCCACGAGACGGTGGCCGATGCCATGGCCGACGACATGCTGGCCGAACTCGTGCGGCGGCTGATGGATGAGGAAACCACGCCGACCCTTCCGGCGCTTCCCGAAATCGACCTGGACGCCTACAAGGCCGCCCTGCGGGAACGGTTCGCGAACCCGGCGCTGCACCATCGCACCTGGCAGATCGCCATGGACGGGTCCCAGAAACTGCCCCAACGGCTCCTCTGGACAATCCGCGATCTTTTGGCGCGCAACGCCCCGTTCCCGGTTGCCTGCCTCGCCGTCGCCGCATGGATCCGATACACGAGCGGGCAAGACGAAACCGGCAAGACCGTTGACGTGCGCGATCCGCTTGCCGCAACATTTGCCCGAATCCACGAAGCCGCCGGAACGGATCCCGTCGCCCTCACCAACGGATTTCTCGCCGTTCCCGAGGTCTTCGGATCGGATTTGCCGCAGGACCGGGACTTCATCGCAGCCCTGACGGAGATGCTCCGCCTCGTTCTGCAAAAGGGTGTGCGGGCGGCTATGGCGGCAACGCTTCGATAGATGAGTCAGGCTGTTAACCGGTTCGCACGCCACGTCATATGTGAAGCGCGCGGCCTAACCGATTCAGGTGATTCGGATTTTCACCGTTCTTGAATCATCTTGGGAAATCTGTGAGACGCCAAATGATACCAACGGTGATGATTATTGACCCATTTGATGGTCTCTCCCGGCCCGCTGGCAAGGCGCGACGCGCAGAGCGATCACAACGGCGATGTTTCGCCGTTGTTCTTCGCTTAGCAAATCGGAAACATCCGATTTGCATTGCATCGGTCAAGCGGCGCAACGCTGTCCAGCGGTCCGGGAGAGGCCACCAAAGGCCGGATGCTTTGACGCTGCGGCGGCGTTGCGGTCCGTTTATGATGCTAGGCATCACCGCGCGAACCGCGCCTACCCGCAGCGCCAAATCATTCCGGTCAAATGGGTCAATAATCATCACCGTTGGTATGAGTTGCCCTGCGCCGCAGATTGAACGAATGGCCGCTCGGCGGACAATCCGGAGTTTCGCGATTTCTGCGCCGATGGCGGCTTCTTACCAAAAGCTGTGTAGGTTCAGAAGCAAATAGGCGCAAACGTCGTAAAGACCGCCTAACCGAACACCCACTTGGATCGGAACAGTTTTGTCCCAGACAGTCTGGCTGACAGGATTATCCAGTGTCGGCAGTGGCTGCTTGAGTGACTGACCTTCTCATCGCAGAACAGGCGGTCTGACCCAACCGGAAACTGATGCCCGCATATGCGCTATTCCAACCGCGGCAATACAATACTGCCGAAACCGGATCTTATGTGGTTGACCAGGAAATCGACGACGGCTCGAACCCGTGCAGATGTGAGACCGGTCTCCTTGTGAACGATGTGTACAGGCACCGATGGCGGGCAATAGGTGTCCAGTACCAGCTTCAATTCCCCGGATTGAATTTGGTTTGCAACCTGATACGACAGCATCCGAACTATTCCGAATCCTGCAACAGCCGCTGCAATGGCGACGTCACCATTGTTTGAACTGACGCGTGAACTCGGGCGAATGCTCTCGGTTTCATTGTCTTTGCTGAAATACCATTCTTCACCAGTCGTCATCGCATTGAAATCTATCGTTTGGTGATTGATCAAATCGCGCGGCGTCGTTGGCTCACCATACTGGTCCAAATATGCAGGGGACGCACAAAGAACACGCCGCACTTCGCCTACCTTGATCGCTGAGAGCGACGAATGGGGCAACTCGGCAATGCGCAGGGCGACGTCGACGCCTTCATCAACAAGGTGAACGATACGATCCACGAACACGACTGAAACACTAATTTCCGGGTATCGCTCCAGCATTCCGAGTATCGCCGGCGCCACCATCTTTCGACCAAACAGGATGGGCGCAGTGATCGTCACCTTACCCCTCGGCGTCGCGTATAGGCCAGCGGCAAGCTGGTCGGCAGCCTCCACCTCCGCAAGAATCCGTCTGCAATCGGCGAGGTACCTTTCGCCGGTTTGTGACAAATTCACGGAACGTGTCGTCCGGTGGAACAAGCGCACGCCAAGACTGTCTTCCAAAGTCGATATCGCGCGCGTGACGGTAGGTGGCGTCATGTTGAGCCGTCTGGCGGCGGGCGCAAATCCCATTTCCTCCGCGACCGCGACGAAGACAGTCATCATCCGTAGTCTGTCCATAATAATTCCATTTTCTGGAATGGTGAGTTTCCCTTTATCCGCATTCCGCAAATTTCCGAAATCCATAATCTGCCTCTCGCGGTCTTCATCTCACGTTTCGATCCCGTGAAGGCCTCAAACAAACCGGAATTGGTGCGCGCACAACGTGATCGGCGACGATCTCGATCGGGTAGCTTTGACCTCAAGGCGCGTTTCGGATTTCCGAATGAATTCAATGTGTCGGAGACATCGCCGACCAAGACCAAGGAGACTTGACATGAAACGCACTGATGAACGCGCGCACAAATGCGGATGCGGTTCCACTGAGCAAAACGTCGATCTTGCACGCCGCCGTGTGTTAACCGGTGTTGCTGCCGCCGGAGCTGCCGGTGTCGCATCTGTTGCTTCGGTTGCTGCAACGGCTGCGACGCCCGGTGCACGGGCCATGTACGCCGATCCCGACAACCCGGCACTGCCCAACATGGACATGGAAATCGATCCAGAGCGTACGGCACTTGTTGTCGTCGACCCGCAGATTGACTTCCTTGACCCGAACGGCGTTGCGTGGGGTGTTGTTGGCGAAAGCGTCACCGAACAGGGCGTTGTCGATAACTTGGAACGCCTGTTCATTGCCGCCAAATTGGCCAGCATGCCGGTGGTTGTATCGCCGCACTATTACTACCCACAAGACCACAAATGGAAATTTGAAGGCACCCTCGAACGGGTTATGCACGGCATCAAGATGTTCGACCGCCCGGACCCGCTGAACCTCGAAGGTTTTGAAGGCTCTGGCGCGGATTGGATGCCGCAGTACAAGAAGTACATTAACGACGGGAAGACAATCGTTTGCTCTCCACACAAAGTTTACGGGCCAGAGCAGAATGATCTCGTACTCCAGCTTCGAAAAATCGGTATCGACAAGGTGATCCTTGCAGGAATGTCAGCCAACCTTTGCGTCGAAAGCCACATGCGCGAACTGTTGGAGACTGGTTTTGAAGTCGCCGTGGTGCGGGATGCAACCGCAGGCGCGAAGGTGCCAGAAGGGGACGGATACCTCGCTGCGCTGATCAATTTTCGAATGATCGCCAACGCCGTTTGGTGGACCGACGAAGCCGTAACCCGCATCGGCAACTCCGCATAACGCTGCTTGACGATCCAAACCAATTCGGCGCAGCGGCCGAACCCCCCGCTCTCGACCGTGGCTAAGACCGCTGTACGCCAAGAAAGGGCGTAGCCGCAGGTCACCCCAATAGAAGCACATCGAAAGGAAAGAAAATGGAACGTTTCAAAGGGTTTGCAAAAACCGCACTGATTTCGGTTTTTATCGTTGCCGCAGCGCCGGTCTGGGCTGCTGACGAGTACAACGTGTCGACAGGCACAACGATCGACGGCAATGGGGTCGCGTTTCGCGGCAACGATTTGGTTGCGGTACAAAATGGTCTGGGCGTCATCCCAGGACGCGCCGAGTTTACCCACGTTCATGACGGAGTGGCCTATTACTTCGCGTCCGAAGCCGCGCAACGGGAGTTTGCATCCAACCCGGATAAATTCATGCCACAATACGGTGGATATTGCGCACTTGGTGTCGCACTCGGCAAGAAACTGGATGGCAGTCCGCGTTTTGCTGACATCGTTGACGGCAAGCTTTACGTTTTCTTGAATGCCGCCGTGTTCGTGGCATATCAAAAAGACAAGGCCGGCATCCTGCAAAAGGCCGCTGCGAACTGGCCTGAAATGCGAGAGGTTGCCGTCTCCGAGGTCAACAAGACAGGCAGCTAGATTTCAAACTTGTCTTACAAAGGGAGCAGGCATTCGCTGGGCCGAATGTCTGCTTGCCATAGTTTTTGCCCAAAATGTAACCTGTCCGCATATTTGTAGAAACTAGGAACGCAATGTTTCCGGACACCAAAGAAGACATTCGTGCTATTCGCAGCACCGATCAAAGTGTGCTCCTTGCGGACGAATTTCGAAATTCAAGTGTTATCCCTCTGCAAAGCCGGGTCAGCGTCAGTCGCGACCCTTAGCTGCCGTTCATCCGTGACTCGGATTCTGCTTTGCAATCCTCCGAACGAGACATTCGCCGCGCATGCGATATCGACCTCGAACTGAATGCGCGCTCTGCGGACAAACCTGCCATTGACTGCGTGAAGGCACCAAGAGCCCTAATGAACACACATACACTCATTGGAGCGGTATACTTATTTGGCTCCCCCGTCGTCCGACACAAACCTGCAGATCACTTGCGTGTCGAAGATAAGGCGCTTGTGGCGGAAATCGCAGTTCCTCTATGAAAACGCAAACGATCTGTAACGCGCCGCAAAGCGTCTCAGAATCTCGCCCGGCACTGTCACTTTGGCTGCATGGCAAACATCAATCAGTCGTTCGGCATCCTCCGGGGGAAAGTATCCGTGATTGCGATAAACACGTATGCGCCGCTCAAAATCCCTTGCGTCTGCTTCAGGATGAAACTGGGTCGCATATACATTTTGACCGTATCGGATCATTTGGAATGGGCAGGGTGCGGAACTCAGCAGATGCACCGCGCCAGCCGGCAGGGTCTGGACTGCTTCCTTGTGCCCGACAAAAACGTCAAATTTCCGCGGTAGGCCCTTAAGAAGCGCGTCATTCCCTGCATCGGGCATGAAGCTGCAGATGGATGGTCCAACTGGCTCGGCGTATTTTGCTTTGCTCACCTCGCCGCCAAGATGATGTGCAAGGACGCCTAATCCGTAACAACACCCCATGAACGGATGATCCAGGTCGGTGATTTGTGGCATTACCGCGAGAATTTGCTCTTCGATCCGCGCATCAAGGTCACTTTTCTGTTCCCGCGCGTCGCTGATACAGCCCGGGCCACCTCCGACAATCACCCCTGAAAAGTCAGTTACATCCAACTCGGACGGAATAATTTCTCGATCGACACGAATGCGCAGGGTTTGATCAGCGTCGATCTGGCACTTGTTCAGGATCGAGGCATATTCATCGTCGGATGCATCGGTTTCGGGGCGCAATTGCAGGATCAGAAAAGGTTTCATATGAGTGGCCTAGCCGCAAGCTAACAGGAAGACAAGAAACACCAAAAGACTGGCCATGTCTTGAAATCGTGTTGCTGCCCCTGGCTGAATGTCTTTATCAAGCGAACTTGAATTCCGATCCACGGCCTCGTAGTCGTCGCCCGGGAGTTCTATGAGGTCGAACCCGATGCCGAACGGGTCAGCCATATGTGCAATCCGCTGGACGCATGGCTGCTGATCACGATGAAGCTCGGCCCCGGGCTCGCTGCAGCCAGAAACTGCACAATGGCAATTACTGCAAATACACCCAAAATGACATCAGAAGCTCCCATCAATTTGGATGATCAACAGCCTCCCACGCACCAAGCGGACGTTCAATGCGGCGCAGCGAACGAGAAGCTTGGGCTCGAAACGGACCTGCAACACCGATCAATGACCGCGTTGGGCCGCGAACGTCATTCGATTTGATCGTTATCGAAGCAAATCACTGCGGCGTCGGGTTCGACCGCTCAGGGCTCAAGACACATGTACGGCACTCGTATGGAGTGGGGCTTTAAAGTGCATCCCGACTTTCCTCGCCGCCTGCCCCTTCCGACCTTGACAGTTTGCGTTGTCGGCCTCAGGCGGCGCAGGGTGCACGAAATCCGGTTTCGCGATCTTCCGAAACGGCGGCATTTTCTGCTAAACACTCGAAGCGAAGCCGCTGCCGCGCGTAACGAATTCGCTGCGCGGGGCCCGACGGGCCAAAAGACCAGACCGCAAGAGGTTCCGATGGCACAAAAGCCGACCTTCGACCCGCGTGCGCATGTCGATCACATGGAAGAAGTGCTCGGTCTGGAGATCAGGCCGGAATGGCGCGCCAGCGTCGTCCGATACATGGCCACCACCGCGGAAGCGGCAGCCATGGTCAATGACCTCCGGCTTGACGACGACGTCGAAATCGCGCCCACCTTCAAAGCCTGACCGGGAACGGCCGCCATGCATCTTGATCCGCTCCTTGGCACCGTGGAGGAGATCGCCGCGTCGGTCCGCCGTGGTGAAGTCAGTGCCCGCGATATGGCGACGTTGTCGCTCGATGCGATCGAGGCGGGAAACGACCGCATAACCGCTTACAGCGACGTGACGGCCGACCGTGCGCTGCGTGAGGCCGACGCGATCGATGCCTTGCGACAATCCGGAGGGATCCTGCCTCCGCTCGCCGGCGTGCCGTACGGCGCGAAAAACCTCTACGACATTACCGGCCTGCCAACGCTCGCAGGGTCCAAGATCAACCGGGACCATCCGCCTAAGACCGCGGACGCGACGCTTGTCGCCCGGACCGCCGAGGCCGGCGGTCTGTTGACCGGTGCCCTGCACATGGTGGAATACGCCTACGGCTTCACCGGTGAGAACGCCCATTACGGCGCCGCAAAGAACCCGCACGATCTCGACCGCATGACCGGCGGCTCCTCAAGCGGCACGGCGGCGGCAATCGCCGCCGGCATGATCCCCTTCGGATACGGGTCCGACACCAACGGATCGATCCGGGTTCCGGCGGGCTTTTGCGGATTGTTCGGGCTGAAACCCACTTTCGGCCGCCTCAGTCGTGCGCGCTCGTTCCTGTTCGTGCCGAGCCTCGATCATGTCGGGCCGCTGGCCCGATCGGCCCGCGATCTGGCTCTGATCTTCGACTGTCTGCAGGGATACGATCCGCTCGATCCCGCCTGCGTCGAGCGTGAGCCCCTCATCACCATGCCGGACATCGAAAAGGGCATGGATGGCCTCAGGATTGCGATCGCCAGCGGCTATTTCCGCGAACGCGCCTTTCCCGAGGCTTTGCAGACGATGGACGCGGTCGCTTCCGAACTCGGCATCACCCGCGAAGTCGAGATGCCGGAGGCCGCGCGAGCCCGGGCTGCCGCCTTTGTTATCACCACAGCCGAGGGCGGCAACCTGCATCTGGACCGGTTGCGCGAGCGTCCTCAGGACTTCGACCCGGACATCCGGGACCGGTTGATCTCCGGCGCCATGGTGCCGTCGGACTGGTACCTGCAGGCCCAGCGGTTCCGGGCATGGTTCCGCAAGCAGGTATTGGCCCTGTTCGAGGACGTCGATGTGATCCTCGCGCCGGTCTCTCCGTGTTATGCGCCCGAGCTCGGTGCGACGACCTTCAACCTCGACGGCGAGGACGTGCTGATCCGCGTCCAGATCGGCATCTATACCCAGCCGATATCTTTCATCGGATTACCGGTCGTTGCCGCGCCTGTTTGGCTCGACGGTGCGCGTCTGCCGCTCGGCGTCCAGGTGATCGCGCCGCCCTGGCGGGAAGATCTGGCGTTGCGCGTCGCCCGCGATATGGAACGCCGTGGCCTTGCGGAGGCGCGGCTGGCGCTCTTGCAATGACAATGCAACGGATCTCGGGAACCTTTCGGGCAAGCCATAATGCGGCCGGCAAGGGCCAAGGCGACAAAACGGAGTGGACAATTGTGATGCGAAATCGCACAGGACTATCCGCTGCGATGCACAAGGCGGGAAACCGCGTCCGGTCATCACGCGCCGCCGGACTGGCATGCGCCCTTGCGGTCGGCTTGTGGGCGTCTTCGGTCAGCGCCGAGGACAAGGCGATCATCGTGCTCGACGGTTCGGGCTCCATGTGGGGCCAGATCGACGGCACGCCGAAGATCACGATTGCCCGCGATGTGCTCTCGGGGGTTCTGGGAACGACGCCCGATACCCTGTCGCTCGGCCTGATGAGTTACGGACATCGCCGCAAGGGCGATTGCGCCGACATCGAGATGCTGGTGCCGATGGGCGCCGATACCGCCGGACCGATCGCCCAGGCGGCCCGGGATATCTCGCCGCGCGGCAAGACGCCCTTGTCCGATGCCGTGAAGCAGGCCGCCGAGACGCTGAAATACGAGGAAGACAAGGCAACCGTCATTCTGATCACGGATGGCATTGAGACCTGCCGTGCCGACCCTTGTGCGCTTGCCCGTGACCTGGAGCGCACCGGCATCGACTTTACCGTTCATGTGGTCGGTTTCGGGCTGTCCTCCAAGGAAGGCAAGCAGGTCGCCTGCATCGCCGAGGAAACCGGCGGCCTGTACATGAAGGCAGACGATGCGTCGAGCCTTGGTGAAGCGCTGACCGACAGTGTCGAACAGGCCGCCGCCGCGCCGCCGCCGCCCGCACCCGAGCCGGAGAGCACCGAACCGGCGCCCTTGCCGAGCGCCGCGATCATGGCGCCGGATTCGGTCGAGATCGGTCGACGCATTGCGGTCTCCTGGGACGGTCCGGGAGAACAATACGACGACATCTACTTTTTCGATCCGACAGGCAACAATGGCGATGGCCGGCGGCTGCAGGGTCGTCGGCTGCATGGCGGCGATTATGACAACAAACGGCTGACGCTGGTGGCGCCGGCGCGGCCCGGTTCCTACGAACTGCATTATTATTATGGCGTCGGCCGAGCAGTGATCGCCAACCGGCCGATCGAGGTGGTCGAAGCCGAAGTCTCGCTGGATGCGCCGGCAACGGTCGAGATCGGGCGCCGCTTTGAAGTGTCCTGGGTCGGCCCGGGCGGAACGCGCGACGCCGTGGAGATCATCGACCCGGCGGCCGACCAGGGCGCGGGCAAGGCATTGCGGGCGACCCGGCTGTCGAACGGCGACATGGATGCCCGAACGGTCGAACTGGTCGCCCCGGCCGAACCGGGATTTTATCGGCTGCACTATTGGAACGGCGACAACCGGGTCGTGCTTGCGACCCGCGAGATCGAGGTATTGGAGGCCGAGGTCTCCCTGCAGGCTCCGGACACGGTCTCGATCAGCGCGCCGATCAAGGTGGATTGGATCGGACCCGGCGGCCGGCGCGACAGCGTTCAGGTTGTCGACCCGCAGGCCAAGCAAGGTCAGGGCCGGGCGGTGGTCGAAAAACGCCTGTCGAACGGCGATCTCGACAATCAGACCCTGACGCTCATTGCCCCGGCCCGGCCGGGATCCTATGAGCTGCGGTACTGGAATGGCGACAACCGGAAAGTACTGGCGACCCGGCCGATCGTGATCGAGGATGCCGAGGTGTCGATCGAAGCGCCGGAAAGTGTGCGCATCGCGTATCTGGTCGAGGTTGCCTGGATCGGTCCCGGCGCGCAGCGCGATGCCATCGAACTCTTCGATCCCAATGCACAGGCCGGCCGCGGCAAGGTGCTGAAATCGGTCCGCCTGACCAATGGCGACATGGATGCGCGCACGGTCAGGCTGGGCGTTGTCGCCAAGCCGGGAACCTATCAATTGCGCTATTGGAACGGCATCAACCGGACCGTGCTTGCGACGCGCCCGATCGAAGTGGTTGCGATGGACGTGACGGTCGAAGGGCCGCAAAGCGTCGGCGCGGAACAGGAATTCAGCGTGACATGGGACGGACCGGGAGCCCGGCGGGATGCGATCGAGATTTTCGATCCCGACCACGGAGCCGGCAAGGGACGCGTCGTGGTCGCCCGCCGGCTCGTCAACGGGGATTACGACAATCGGACGGTGCGATTGAAAGCGCCGGAACGCTCCGGAACCTATCAGATCCGCTATTGGAACGGCGACAACCGCACCGTGTTGGCGACCCAAGAGCTCATGGTGGACTGATCTTTTTCATCCCATGCGACACGCCGGGCCGGCGCGACCATGACGCATGCGGCACCATTTTCGTCGGGACCGGAACGCGGTGCCCGCACATGCGGCCTATGATGTTAGATTAAGATGGACAGGAGGCCTTGCCGGGGCCGCTCTGCAACAAAAAGGAGACGACATGACGGGCGATCCCGCAACGAGAGACGACGCCAGTGCTGAGATTATCGACGGCAAGGCCGTTGGCGAGGACATTGTGGCCTCCGTGCGCGCACAAACCGAAGCGCTTCGGGCCGCCTCGAACGTGACGCCGGGTCTGGCGGTCGTGCTGGTCGGTGCGGATCCGGCGAGCCAGGTCTATGTGCGCAACAAGAGCGTCAAGGCGGAAGCCTGCGGATTCAAGTCCGAACAGCATACGATGCCGGCGGACATGTCCGAAGCCGATCTGCTCGACCTCGTCGGCCGGCTCAACGCCGATCCGTCGATCCATGGCATCCTCGTGCAATTGCCGCTGCCGGATCATATCGATGAAACCCGGGTGCTGCGCGCGATCGATCCCCGCAAGGACGTCGATGGTTTCCACCCGATCAATGTCGGCCTGTTGTCGACCGGTGCCCTTGAAGAAGCTTTGGTGCCTTGTACGCCGGCAGGCTGTCACCTGCTTTTGAAACGCCGCTTCGGCGCCGACCTTTCGGGCCGCAATGCCCTGGTCATCGGCCGCTCCAACATTGTCGGCAAGCCGATGGCGCAATTGCTTTTGTCGGAAAGCTGCACGGTGACGGTGGCCCACAGCCGAACCCGCGACCTGCCGGCCCTGTGCCGATCGATGGACATCGTGGTGGCGGCGGTCGGGCGTCCCGAAATGGTGCGCGGCGACTGGATCGGCCCGGGCGCCGTCGCCATTGATGTCGGCATCAATCGCATCGACGCGCCGGAAAAAGGGCCGGGCAAAGCGCGGCTTGTCGGCGATGTGTGTTTCGACGAGGCGGTCGGCCACGCCGCCGCGATCACGCCGGTGCCGGGCGGCATCGGTCCGATGACCATCGCCATGCTCATGGCCAATACGCTGACGGCGGCGTGCCGCGCGGCCGGCGTCGACGATCCTCGATTCTGAGTGGAGAGATGACATGACCGGCGCCGTCGCCCCCGTTCTGGATTTCATCCATGACATCGATCTGGCGGCACTGCCGGAGGATGTCATGGTGCATGCGCGGCGGTCGCTGCTCGATCTGATCGGCGTGGCTGCGGCCGGTCGCCTGACCGACAATTCACGCATCGTCCGCGATTGCGTGGCCCGTTTCGAGGGCGGGGGTCAGGTCGGCGCGCGCATGATGTTCGATGGTCGTCGGGTGTCCGTTGCCGGCGCGGCGATGGCCAATGCGGCGACGATCGATGCCTTCGATGCCCATGACGGCCAGAAGGAAACCAAGGGTCACGCCGGCTCGGTCATCCTGCCGGCGCTTTTGGCGCTTGGCGACGAGCTTTCGCCATCCGATGGCGCGGAGTTTCTCGTCCGGTTCGTGCTTGGCTACGAGCTGGCTTGCCGGGCCGGCAAGGCGCTGCACGCGACCGTGGCGGACTATCATACATCCGGCGCCTGGACGGCCGTGGCGGCGGCTGGCGTTTTCGCCCGCGGCCTCGGCCTGTCGCGGACCGCAACCTGGCATGCCCTCGGCACAGCGGAATATTACGGCCCGCGCAGCCAAATGATGCGGTGCATCGACCATCCGACCATGGTCAAGGACGGCGCCACCTACGGCGCGCAAGTGGGCGCCATGGCCGGTCTCCTGGCGGAGGGTGGGTTTACCGGCGCGCCGGCGGTGACGATTTCCGACGACGCGGTCGCGCCGTTCTGGTCGGATCTCGGCACGCGGTGGTACATGCGCGAGCAATATCTGAAACCCTACGGCGTTTGCCGCTGGGCGCAGCCGGCCGTCAAGGCGGCGCTGATGTTGCGCGAGGGCGTGGACCCGTCCGACATCGAGCGGATCGACGTGCACACATTTCATGAAGCGGTTCGTCTCGCCGTGCGGCGGCCGCGGACCACCGAAGAGGCACAATATTCGCTGCCCTATCCGGTCGCGGCCGCCATGGCCACCGGCGATCTGTTGCCGGAAGTCATCTCCGGCGACTTGAACGATCCGACCATTCTTGCGCTCGTCGACCGGATTGTGATGACGGAATCCGATGCCGCGAACGCGGCCTTTCCCGCCGAACGCCTCGCGGCCATGTCGCTGGTCATGAAAGACGGCAGCACGCGTTCGTGCGATCTGGTCTCGGCGGATGGCGACCCGGAAGCGCCGTTGTCGGACGCTGAGGTCGACGCAAAGTACCGCGCGCTTGCCGGCGCCACGCTGGCGCCCGCCGCCGTTGAGGCGATCCGCGAAACCGCCCTGGCGGTCGATGCTCTCGATGACGCGGCCAGACTGACGGATCGCCTGCTCGATCCGGCCGGCGAACCAGCGCTGCTGACGGTCGCCTGACGCGCGGCATCGGTGCACCGCTCCGGGGCCCTCCGGACGACCCGCAAGTTTTCTTTGCATTTTGCGTGGCTTGGCGCCATGGTTTGCATTGACCGGTCCGATCAAGAATCGGACAGGGAATAAAAGTAATAATTTTCAAGATGTTAAGCTGACCCTCCGATCATGCCTTGAAGCGCGGAGGTCGGCGGCATCCCCAAGGTCTGTGTCGCGCCATGGCTCAGGACGTCAACGGTCACGCACTCGAACCGACCAAGCGCATCGGGTTGTGCCTGCTCGATCAGTTTGCCTTGTTCAGCTTTGCCGCCTTCATCGAGCCGATGCGCGCGCTCAACCGGCGCATTGGCTGGAAATCCTATGAATGGATTCTCTATTCGATGGACGGCGAACCGGTAAACGCTTCGAATGGCGTCAGCGTCGCTGTCGATCGCTCGCTCAACGATCTTGAGCGGCTGAGCGCGTTTTATGTGCTTGGCGGGTTGGTGATCGACCCGCAACCCACCAAGAAACTGATGATTGCGCTCCGCAAGATTTCCCAGAGCGGCACGCCGCTGGGGGCGATTTCAAGCGGCACGTTTTCGCTCGCCCGAGCGGGATTGCTGGACGGATATCGTTGTACGGTGCACTGGGAAAACCAGCCGGCCTTTGAAGATGCGTTTCCCGACATCCAGTGCACGGGCCGGCTCTATGAAATCGATCGCGACCGCATGACCTGTTCCGGCGGTATTGCGTCAATGGATCTGATGCTGCGCATCATCCGTGAGGACCACGGCCGCGAACTGGCCGACACGGTGGCCAACCAGTTTCAGCTCGACCGGATCCGCAACGAACCCGAAGCCCAGCGCGGCGGCGCCGTGACGCGGCTGACGGCCCTGCCGCCAAAACTGCGGCTCGGGATCGAACTGATGAATGCCAATCTGGAAGAACCCCTGCAGACGAGCGAGATCGCTCGCCTGGTCGACCTGAGCGTGCGCCAGGTGGAACGCCTGTTCCTGCGCTATGTGGGGTGTTCGCCGGCAAAGTATTACACGCGCCTCAGGCTCGAACGTGCCCGCGAACTGATCCTGCACACCAACCAGCCGATCGTCGAGATTGCCGTGGCCACGGGGTTCACCTCGAATTCCTACTTCGCGCACTGCTATCGCAGCCATTTTGGCCTCAACCCGTCGGCGGTTCGACGCGGCGAGCGCTGAAACGGTTTCGTTTTTGATCCGGCAGCGGACCTATTCCGCAAGCACGATCGTATCTAAACCGGCTGCAGAGGAAAAATGATCGCGACAGGCCTGCATGAAGGTCTCGACAAGCCGTCTCGGCTTGCCGTCTCCGCGCCCGACGACGAGCCGCAGCGGGGCCGGCGCCGGGTCGATCGGGATCGCCGCGACACGATCTCCTGCATACGTGGTGCCGGTGGAAGGGCGCATGTTCAAGAGCGCACAGCCGAGGCCGGCGCCGACGAGGCTGCGGACCATTTCCGTCGTTGACGCCGAGGCGACGAACGTCGCTTCGATGTCGGCCCGGTCGAGAAGCCCGCGGTAATAGGCGCTGGTGAAGGGCAGGTCGAGCAGGACCAGCGGTGTATCGGCGACGGCATCAAGCGAAACGGCGGCCTGCCGGGTGAGGGGGTGGTCGGCTGGAGCCAACAGATAGGGCGGTGCGTCGATCAGGGTCTCATAGACGATGCCGGCACGCACCTCATCGGCAACAAACACGATCGCATCGAAAACGCCGCCGAGCAGACCCTCCTGGGCTCGTTCGTTGTCGCACGCGACAAAACTGAGCCGCAGGTCCGGGTTGGCCTCGACCAGCGGTCGGACGATCGCCGGCATGAAGGCCGGCGCGACCGGCGCGTAATACCCGACCGTTAGCGTGCCTGAGAGACCGCCGCGCAAGGCCGCGCCTTCCGTGAACAGGCTTTCATATTCGTCGACGGCGTTTCGGATCCGGCGGATCAGCGCACGTCCGGCGGCGTTCGGCACGATGCCCTTTGCCGGAAAGCGCTGGACCAGCGTCATGTCGAAAGCCTGTTCGACCTGGTCGATGGCGCTCGATATCGCCGACGGTACGACGTTTTGCGCCTCCGCGGCCCGCGCGATCGATCCGTGCTCGGCGGCGACGAGGAAGTAGGTGAGCGCCTTCATTGAAACACGCATGGCCGATCCGTTGGTTTCAAAGATCGAATTTCATGAGGTTTATAGTCAGAAACTTCTGTTTTTAAAATGTTACGGGATGTGAAATCCTCTTCCGGAGTCCGTTGAGCGACAGAACCGCAGGTCACGACAATGAGCGAACAGCAAGCATCCGGCACTGCCACGGAAACGCGCCCGAGTTCGTTCGCCCGGCAATGGCATCACCGTCCACCGGCGCCGATCCAGGTTTCCCCGTTTTTTTCCTGGCCGCCGCGACCGATACGCATGCTGAAATGGGTCGCCGACCGCTGGTTCAATCTGGCGGAAAACGCGATCCTGGTCGGGGTCGCCTACATTTCATGGACGTGGTTCCAGCCGTCTTTGGACGAGGCCCGGACATTGTCGTTCGGTTGGATCGCGGAAATGTACATCCGCAACCTCGTGCTCCTGACCATCGTTGCCGGCGGCCTGCACCTGTTCTTCTACACCTGGCGCCAGCAGGGGGATCGGTTGAAATACGATGCCCGCGCGCTCGCCGAATCCGCCCGGACCTTCACGTTCAAGAACCAGGTGTGGGACAATATCTTCTGGTCGCTCGGCAGCGGCGTCGCCTTCTGGACGGCCTATGAAGTGCTGTTGATATGGGCGATGGCGAACGGCTGGGCGCCGGTCCTCAGCGCCGCGGAACACCCGGTCTGGTTCGTGCTTTTGTTCTTCCTGACCCCGGTGTGGATCTCGTTTCACTTCTACTGGGTACACCGCTGGCTGCACTGGCCGCCGCTCTACCGGATCGCCCACGCCCTGCATCACCGCAACACCAATGTCGGACCGTGGTCGGGCCTGTCCATGCACCCGGTCGAGCACCTGATCTTCTTTTCCTCCGTGCTGATCCACTTCGTCGTGGCCGCGCACCCGATCCATATCCTGTTCCACATGCAGCACCAGGCGCTGACCGCGGCGACCTCGCATACCGGCTTTGAGGGCCTTGTCGTCAGGGACCGCAACCGTCTGGCGCTCGGCACGTTCCACCACCAGATGCACCACCGCTATTTCGACTGCAATTACGGCAATCTGGAAGTGCCCTGGGACAAGTGGTTCGGCTCCTTCCATGACGGAACGGAAGAAGCCCATGCCCGCATTCGCGAACGCCGCCGGCGTTTGATGGGGCAGGCGTAGCCGACTTAGAGCGGTTCCGGGTTAGCTAGAATCATTTGACCGGGTTTACAGGTCCGCTGGCTAGGCGCGGTTTCCGCCGTGGTCTTGCTGACCACAAGGGGACC
>JANQQB010000377.1 GCA_028285165.1 Rhodobiaceae bacterium | reverse complement strand
CGAGCGGCACGGGACGGGCCGGTTTCTGCCAGGCGGCGCGCTGCAGAAATATGCCGACCAGGTCGGCTCCGCCCATCTCGGCGCGGTGACCCATGCCGGCGCGATGCAATGGCCCCAGGACCCGGTGGCCGATGACTGAGGTGCGGATCGGCTTTATCGGGCTTGGGCTGATGGGCCAGCCGATGGCCGCCCGATTGCTGGCGGCCGGCCATTCCCTCACGGTCTGGAACCGCACACTCGCCAAGGCGGAAGCCTTGATCGCGAAAGGAGCCGTGAAAGCGGAGACCCCAGCCGCCCTGGCCGCCGCCACGGACATCGTCTGTCTCAACCTGACCGACACGCGCGCCGCCGAAGCCGTACTGTTCGGCCCCGACGGCGTCGCAGCCGCATCGGGTGCCGGTCTTGTCGTCGACTTTTCGACCATTCCGCCCGAAGTCACGAAGGCGCTCGCTGCGCGCCTGAAAGAGGCAAACGGCATGGATTGGGTCGATGCCCCGGTTTCCGGCGGCGTACCGGGTGCCGAGGCCGGCACGCTGACCATCATGGCCGGCGGACCAACGGCCGCCTTCGAGCGCATCCGGCCGATCCTCGATGCGGTCGCAGGCCGCGTCACGCATATGGGCGAGACCGGGTCCGGGCAGGCCACCAAGCTCGTCAATCAGATCATTTCCGGCTGTACCATGGCCGTGGTCGCGGAAGCTGTCGCGTTTGCCGAACGCTCCGGTATCGACGCCCATAAGCTCACCGAGGCGCTTGCCGGCGGTTTTGCGGATTCCCGGCCGTTCCAGATCTTCGCGCCGCGCATGGCCGCCTCGACCTTCGACGAACCGCTCGGCACCACCGACACCATGATCAAGGACCTCGACGTCGTGAAGAGCGTCGGCGCCGATCTGAACGCTCGATTGCCGCTCACCGAAATGGCGCTGGGCGTCATGCACGCGAGCGCGGCAAAGGGCAACGGCACGCTCGATATCGCCGCGATCGTGGAAGAGTTCAGGAAAGACCGCTAACAGACTGAAACCAAGGACTGAAAGAAGAGTGTGAAGACGACAACCCGCCGCCTCCGGCGGCTCGACTGAGAGGAAGGGAACATGAAAAGACTGCTAAAGACATGTGCACTTGCAATCCTTGCAATGGGACTTTCCGGGCTTGGCGCGCGCGCCGAGACCACGCTGACCTATTCGTCCTGGCTGCCCTGGACCCATCCCGTCAATACGGCGATCTACATCCCGTGGATGGAAGGGATCGAGGCCGCAAGCGAAGGCCGCATCAAGTTCCGGCGCCTGCCGAAACCGGTCGCCTCGCCGCGCGCCCACCTGGATGCCGTACGCACCGGACAGGCCGATGTCGGCTTCACCGTGCACGGCTATTCGCCGCAGCGCTTTGCCGCCTATCTGCTCGCCGAATTGCCGCTGCTCGGCGACACCGCCGTCGGCACGTCGGTCGCCCTGCAACGCACCCATGAAAAGTTTCTGGCCGACAAGGGCTATTACGAAGGCACCCGCCTGATCGGCATGAACACGCACGGGCCCGGCGTCATCCACCATTCCAAGAAACACATCCTGAAGCCGGAAGACATGGCCGGCCAGAAGATGCGGACCGGCGGACCGATCCCGCGCGCCATCGTTGAAGCCTGGGGCGGCGTGCCGATCCGCCAGCCGGCGCCGAAATCCTACGAGATCCTGTCGACCGGCGTCGCCGACGGCATCACCTTTCCCTATGAATCGCTCGGCAGCTTCAAGATCACGTCACTGGTGCCCTATTCCACCTACGTGCCAGGCGGGCTCTATTCCTCGAGCCATTTCCTCGTCATGAACCAGGCGAAGTACGACGCGCTGGCGCCCGAAGACAAGGCCGTCATCGACAAGTTCTCCGGTGAAGCCTATGCGCGTCTCGCCGGCGCCGGCTGGGACAAGATCAATGCGGCCGGCCTGGAAGAAGCCAAGGCCGCCGGCAACAACATCGTCACCGCGCCGCCGGAACTGGTTGCCGAAGTGGAACGCCTGAACGAGGCCTTCATCGAGGAATATTACAAGGCGGCCGAAGCAGCCGGCGTCGACGGCAAGGAAATCCTTGCCTTCTTCAAGGCCGAGGCAGCCAAGGTCGCGGCGGAGTAAACGCGTGGCCGCACCGCCGGACACAGGCGATCGCGTGGCCCGACCCCAATCGGGGTCGGGCCTCGTCTACTGGCTGGGCGAAGCGCCGGCCACACTCCTGTCGCTGATTGCCTGCGTCATGCTGTTCTTCATGATGGTTCTGACCTTCGTCGACGTCGCCGGGCGATACCTGTTTTCAAGCCCCCTGCCCGCGGCTTACGAAATCGTGGCTTTCACGATGCCGGCCATCATCTTCTGCGCCCTGCCGCTCACCAACCTGCGCGAAGGGCATGTGACCGTCGACATCTTCGATTCCCTGGTCCCGAGCCGGTGGCGCCGCACGCAGGCGATCCTGGTCAATCTGGTGGTCGCCGGCGCCACGGCCTTCATCGCCTGGCGGCTCGCGGCCCGGTCCTACGATCATTTCCGGTTCCGTGAAGTGACCGACGAATTGTGGCTGCCCATGTGGCCGTTCTCGACGACGATGGCCGTGTTGTGCGCCATCGCCGCCTTGGTCGCGCTTGCCGCCACCTGGGGACATGTCATCAAATCACCCTACGGAGTGCGCCGGTGACGGAGGCGCTAGTCGGCCTTGCGGTGCTGCTTGCGCTGGCTTTCCTGCGCATTCCGATCGCCTTCGTGATGATCCTGTGCGGCTTTGTCGGCATGGTCTGGGTCGGCTCGCTGCAGGGTGCGTTGGCCAATGTCGGACAGACCGCTTTCGATGCGGCCATCAATTACGAATTGTCGGTGGTCCCGCTGTTCGTCCTGATGGGCAATTTTGTGGCCCGCGCCCGGCTGTCGGAGGAATTGTACACCGCCTCCAACGCCTTTCTCGGACACCGCCGCGGCGGTCTCGCCATGGCGACCATCGTCGCCTGCGGCGGGTTCAGCGCGATTTGCGGGTCTTCGCTCGCCACTGCCGCGACCATGTCGAAGGTCGCCATGCCCTCCATGCGCCGCTACGGCTATGACGACGCGCTGGCGTCGGGATCGATCGCGGCCGGCGGCACGCTCGGCATTCTCATTCCGCCGAGCGTCCTCCTTGTGATCTACGGCATCCTGACCCAGACCAGCATCGGCAAACTGTTTGCCGCCGGAGTGCTGCCGGGCCTTGTCGCCGTGGTGTTCTACATGCTCGCCGTGCGCGTCGTGATCTGGTACCGGCCGGAAGCCGGACCGGCAGGCGAACGGCGCACCTGGCGCGAGCGCGCGCAGGCGCTGAGCCGCGTTTGGGGTGTGGTCGTCCTGTTCGCAATCGTCATGGGCGGCATTTATGGCGGGGTGTTCAGCCCCACCGAAGCGGCCGGCATCGGCGCGATCGGCGCCTTCTTTTTTGCGCTGCTGCGCGGCGCGCTGACCTGGCGGGTGCTCTATGACGTGCTGGTCGAAAGCGCCAGCACGACCGCCATGCTGTTCACCGTCCTGATCGGCGCGCTCTTGTTTGCGAATTTCATCAACCTGACGGATTTCCCGCAGGCGCTCCTGGACATTGCCGGCCAGTTCAGTGACCGGCCCTGGCTGGTCATCCTGGCGATCCTTGCAATCTATCTGGTGCTCGGCTGCGTGTTCGAAAGCCTGTCGATGATCCTCCTGACCGTGCCGATCTTCTTTCCGCTGGTGATCCAGCTCGGTTACGATCCGGTCTGGTTCGGGATCCTGGTCGTCGTCATCACCGAGATCAGCCTGATCACGCCGCCGGTCGGCCTCAACGTCTTTGTGTTGCGCGGGGTCTTACCGGATGTGCGCACGTCGACGATCTTTCGCGGCGTCACGCCCTTCTGGATCGCCGACCTGTTCCGGCTTGCCCTGATCGCCGCCGTGCCGGCCCTGTCGTTGTGGTTGCCGTCGTTCGTACGGTGAGCGGCGTCATTTCAGAAGGTCGGAATCGCGCGCGATTTCGTCCGCGAAGAAATCTACCAGCGACCCGATATGCCCGTGCTGCAGAAGGTCAGCATGGGTCGCCACCCACATGACCGTGGTCATGCTGTCGCGAAAGCCGGTCGCCGGGCGCAGCGAGGACGAGCGCTTGCCGAGAAAGGCCGGCAGCATGGCAAGGCCCAGACCGGCCTCAGCCAATCGGGCAAGCGTCAGGAAGCTGTCGGCGGTAATCGCGCTCGACTGATCTGGCTGCTGGTCCTGCCAGGCACCCACCGGTGACCGGCTGAGCGGCGGCGCGACGCGCAGCCAGACATGATCCCGCGGATCGGCGCTGGTATTGCGGGCGAGATAATCTGCGCTCGCAAAAATCCGGAACCCCACATTGGTGGCCCGCCGGCCTGTGAGACCGTCAGGCAGCGCCAGTGCCGGCCGCAGCAGGATTTCAGCGTCCGGCCGGGTCATGTCGATATGCGCATTGGCGATCTTCAGCTCGACCTGCAGGTTGGGATGCTGCTCGCGCAGGGCCGCGATGTAACGCGGCAGCAATGCTTCGGCTATGGCATCGGTCGTGGCCAGCCGGAACGAGCCTTCGAGCCCCTTTCCGATCGTTGTCAAAGACCGCTGCAGGCGCTCCATGGTCCGGTCCATGGACCGCGCTGCGGTCAACAGGCCGACAGCTTCCGGTTTGATGCGATAGCCGCCGCCCATGCGATCGAACAGGCGTACGCCATAGGCTGTTTCCAGCGCCGCGATGCGCCGCAGGACCGTCGCGTGGTTGACCCCGAGCGCGCGACCGGCCGCCGACAGTGAACCGGTTTCGGCCACCGCGAGCACATAACGCAGGTCATCCCATTTCAACTTGTGCATTTTTGCACGGCAAATTGTGATCTTTTTGGGAATGTACAGCTTTTTGCACACGGCGCATACTGCGTGTGGGATCACCCATCGCAACAGGGAGTGCGGAAATGACACGCATGCGCATTGTAGTCGGTTCGGTTCTGCTGTTTGCCTTCTCGGTCTTGCCGACGTCGGCACAAAGTCCCCACGAGGGCGCCATCAAGGCCCGCAAGGCCCAGATGCAATTGTATGCCTGGAACCTCGGAATCCTTGGGGACATGGCCAAGGAGAAGACGGAATACAACGCCGACGCCGCCAAAGCTGCCGCTGCCAGCCTGAGCGCTCTGGCCCGGCTCGACGGCAGCTCGATGTGGCCGGCCGGCTCCGACAGCACCGCGCTTCCCGACCTCACGCGCGCCAAGGCCGAATCCTGGACCACCTATCCGGCAGTCGTCGAAAAGCAAAAAGCGTTTCTGGCCGCTGTAGATGCAATGAACGAAGCGGCCGGCGGCGGTCTCGACAGTCTCAAAGGCCAGATGAAAGCCATGGCCGACGGGTGCGGCGGTTGCCACAAGGACTTCCGCGAAGAAAAGAAATAGCGGCACCCGGCAGCATTTTTGCCGAAAAAAGATGTACCGTGAGAGGCGTCCGCGCCTCTCTTTTCGGGCGCGCCCGTGAAGCAGCGTCGATCCGCGCGGCCGAGTCCGCCGGACGGCATGATCAGTGGAGGTGGGCCGCATGCGCCGCATCGTGATTGTGGTCTGTGTCCTGATCCTGGCCGGCGCCGCGGCGGGCTGGTTCGTATCTGCACCGGACCGGCTCGGCGCCGAGACAATCCCCGAGCGGTCGGCCGACCTGGACAACGGCCGGACGATGTTTTTTGCCGGTGGATGCGCGGCCTGCCACGCCGCACCGGAAGCCTCAGGCGACGCCCACATGGTCATGACCGGCGGTCGGAAGTTCGAGACCGAATTCGGCACCTTCGTTGCCCCGAACATTTCCCCGCACCCGGACGCCGGCATCGGCGGCTGGAGCGATCTCGACTTCGTCAACGCCATGCTGCGCGGCACGTCGCCGGACGGCGCGCATTATTATCCCGCCTTCCCCTATGCGTCCTACGTGCGCATGCCGGTCGCCGACGTGCTCGACCTGTGGGCCTTCATGAAAACCCTGCCCCAGTCCGACGCGGCAAGCGCGCCGCACGATCTCGCGTTTCCCTTTACGATCCGCCGCGGCATCGGCCTCTGGAAACGGCTTCACCTTGATAGCGACGGCGCGCCGGTCATCGCCCTTTCTGCGTCGACGCCGCAGCTTCAGCGTGGACAATATCTGGTCGAGGGTCCGGGCCATTGCGGCGAGTGCCACACCCCGCGCGACGCGACCGCCGGCCTCGACCCCGGGCGCTGGCTCGGCGGTGCGCCCAATCCGGAAGGCCGGGGTCGCATTCCCAACATCACGCCCGGCGGCAAGACCATCAGCGAATGGTCCGAGGCCGACATCGCGGAATACCTGTCGTCCGGCTTTACGCCGGATTACGACACCGCCGGCGGCTCGATGGTCGAGGTCGTAAAGAACACGGAGAACCTGACCGACGACGATCGCGCCGCGATCGCCGCCTACCTGAAGGCCATTCCCGTGGTGCCGGAGGCACCGCGCTGACACATGTCAGTCGGGCAGAAGCACCGACACGCCGAACCGCGTTTTTGCATCCGTCCAGGTCGCGTAGGTGCGCCATCCGGCCATTGCCGCAAAGTCCCGGAAGCCGGACACCGAATATTTGTGCGAGTTTTCCGTATGGATCGATTCCTCCATGGCGAATTCGATCCGCTGACCCAGTAGAGAGACGGTCTGGGCTCGCCGGCTGACCAGATGCATTTCGATCCGGTTTGCCGTCGGATTCCAGCGGGCCTCGTGGCGGAACGCATCGACATCGAAATTGGCGCCAAGTTCGCGGTTGATACGAACCAGGAGATTCAGGTTGAACGCCGCGGTGACGCCCTTCGAATCGTCATAGGCGCGCACGAGAACGCCTTCGTCCTTGATCAGGTCAAACCCGATCACGAAGCCGGTCACGCGAGGCAAAGCGCGCATCCTGCCGAGCAGCGCCAACGCGCCGTCGGGGTCGAAATTGCCGATCGTCGATCCTGGAAAGAACAGAAGTTTCGGACGTTCGGCGAGCCCAGCGGGCAGCACGATCCTATCCGTGAAATCCGCGGCAAGCGGTTGCACGTCGATCTCGGGATAGTCGGCCGACAGGGCCCGCGCCACGACATCCAGATGCGCAGCCGAGATGTCGATCGGCACATAGGCACTCAAGCCCGGCAGTGCGTCGAGGACCAGTCGCGTCTTGACGCTCGATCCGCTGCCGAGTTCGACAAGCGCGGCATCCGGCGGCATCAGCGCAGCCAGATCCGGCGCGTACCGCTCCAGGATACCGGTCTCAACCCGGGTTGGATAATATTCCTCAAGGGTCGTTATCGCATCGAAAAGTCGCGAGCCTTCAACGTCATAGAGCCATTTGCTCTCAATGGTCTTTCGGGACGCCGTCAGACCGGCAAGGATCGAGTCCGCGAAATTTCGGTCGACATCAAGGGTCGGCGCGTCCGGCGAACGCGCCGCGTCAGGGGATAGAACGGTCACTGGATCAATTCTCCTTAGGCGTCGTCCGCCAGTCTCAGTCCAAGCATTTGCCAGCGCTGATGCGGGTAGAAGAAGGTGCGATAGCTCGGGCGCATCTGGGCGAGCGGCGTGGCGCAGGAACCGCCGCGCAGCACCATCTGATTGCACATGAACTTTCCATTGTACTCGCCGATCGCCCCTTCCGGCGCCTTGAAGCCCGGATAGGGCGTGTACGGACTTTGCGTCCACTCCCACACATCGCCCCAGAACTGGGCGCCGGAGACATCGTTTCCGGGCAGCGGGCGCAAGGCGTTGTCTTCCAGGAAATTGCCGCGGATCGGGCGGTCGCGGGCCACCACTTCCCATTCCGCCTCACCGGGCAGGCGCCGCCGTACGAACCGGGCATAGGCGTCCGCTTCGTAATAGCTCACATGCACGACCGGCGCGTCGAGATTGACCGGTTGCGGTCCGCGCAACGTGAAGGTCCACCATTCGCCATCCTGCTGCCACCAATAGAGCGGCGCATCCCAGGCTTCGCGTTCGCAGGTCGCCCAGCCGTCCGACAACCACAATGTCGGCGTCGAATATCCGCCGGCTTCCATGAACGCGATCCACTCCCGGTTGGTCACCGGTCGCGACGCGATGCGGAACGGCTGCAGGAAGACCTGATGGCGGGGCCCTTCGCAATCGAAAGCGAAGTCGTGGCCGTAATGCCCGATCGATACGAGCCCGCCCGCGTTTTCGATCCAGTCGAGCGGCGCCTCGTCCGTCACCGGCAACGGTTCCGGCGCCCGATAGGCCGGCAGCAGCGGATTGTGCGAGAGACCGTGCAGCAGGTCCGTCACCAGCAATTCCTGGTGCTGCATCTCGTGGTGACAGCCGAGCACGGTAAGCGCGCCGATGTCGTCGGCATCCTCGCGCTCGGCGCCGATCAGATCCGCCATGGCGGCATCGACATGGGTCCGATAGGCCATGACGGCGTCAAGCCCCGGCCGGGAGATCAGGCCACGTTTCGAGCGCGTGTGTCGCGGCCCGGCCTGGACGTAATAGGAATTGAACAGCACGGCGAAGCGCTCATCCGGCGAGGTGTAGCCGTCGACACGCGGCTTGAGGATGAATTCCTCAAAGAACCATGTCGTATGCGCCAGATGCCATTTCGCCGGACTGGCGTCTTCCATGGATTGCAGCATCAGATCGTCCGGTTCCAGTCCGGCGACAAGATCCCGGGTGCGGTCGCGGACCGTGCCGAACAGGCGTAGACGTTCGGCCGGATCCGCGCTGCGTTTTTGCGCGGAATGTATGCGAGCGCTCAAAGAGGCGCCTCCTCAAAGGTCACGTGGTTTGCATAAAAGGCGATCCGTCCCGACAGATCGGCAGCGAACTCGAGCGGGTCCGCATAGGACCACGCAATATCGGACACCAGCACCTGACCTTCGGCGTCCACGAGATCGTAATAACTGGCATCGCCTTTAAGCGGGCAGTGTGTCGAGCGTGTGACTTTGGCAAGGCGTGCCGTGACATCTTCCGGCGGCAGATAGAACACCGGATCGTAGATGTCCTTGCCGACTTCCATGACCCGCAGGGCGTTCGCGGTCTCGGCCAGCACCGCGCCGTCGCGCAGCACACGCACGCGCCTTTCCACAGGTTTCAATCGCATGAAGTGCCGCGGTTCGGCGGGATTGTGAATGGCCGAAGCGACCATTGTGACGTCCGATGTCTGGGTCATGGCGGGTTCTTCACTCCTTGTGCGAACCGGGACCGGGCCCGGCATAGGCGGCATGACCGCCGGCCGGGACCGATCAACATGGGGACCGATTGTGGCAGCCCGAAGCGCTGTCTGACATTACGTCACACGGTGGCACGCGCGACGACCGTTTTCTGACAGCAGGGGGCGGGCCACTCGCAAGACGGCAGACAGCATAGGCCGGCGCCATGCGAGATCGATGCGGTTCCCGAAAAGTTGAGCAACAAAAAGTCCCGACCATCGAAGCCGGTGACGGTCAGACCCGGGACGTCGAACGCCCGGTTTCTCCCCAAGCCCGCGCCAGCCGAACTGCTTCGGCGAACTTTTTCCTGGCCCCGGAGCGCTCTTGTTCCGGACGCAACACCGTGTTCGGCGCCGGGCTGCCGATCACCATCCCGAGGCAGTCGGCGACCAGTTCCGCCGTCCCCCGCGCCGTCAGTTCCGGTTCGCGCGACACGCGGATCTCGCGCTCCAGGATGTCGGCAAGGAATCCGTTGAAATAGGCATTGTTCGTCAGGCCGCCATCGATCGACAACGGGCCGTCGGCGCCGGATCGCGCCTGCATGGCGCTGATCACTTCGGCGGCGCGAAAGGCGACGCCTTCCAGAACGGCCATTGTCAGGTCTTTACTGCCATGGTCGAGGGACAAACCGAACCAGGCGCCGCGTGCCGCCCGGTCCCAGTGCGGACAGGCAAGGCCCGACAGGGCGGGCACGAACACCAGCCCGGATTCGATCGCCGATGGTCCCGACAGCGTGTCGAGATCCGACACGCCGTCGAACAGTCCCAGCCGCTCGGCCCAGTTGACGGCGGCGCTGGCCGTGTAGATGCCCCCGTCCAGGGCATAGACCGGGGCCTCGCCGGATTTCTGCCAGGCAATGGTTGGCAGCAAGCCCTCCTCCGGCGCCCTGAGGATGTCCGGCCCGGTGACCGTCAGCGCAAACGCGCCCGTTCCAAAGGTCACCTTGGTATCGCCCGGACGGCGGCAGCCGTGACCGTAAAGCGCCGCCTGCTGATCGACGATGCTGGCAACGACGGGCACAGAACCCTGATCCAGGGTCAGTGTTCCGAAGTCGCCGGTCGAGGGTACGATCTCTGGCAGCGTTTCCGACGGAACGCCGAACAGGTCGCAGAGTTCGGGATCCCAGGTGCGCGTTCCGAGATTCATCAGGGACGTTCGCGATGCCGTCGTTACATCTGTGACGAAGCGCCCGGTCAGCCGGTCGAGGAAAAAGGCGTCGGTCGTGCCGAGCCGCAGCCGGCCGGCGGCGTGCAGCCGCCGGGCCTCGGGAACCTCCTTCAGGATCCAGGCCAGTTTCGAGGCGGAGAAATAGGAATCGAGCGGCAAGCCGGCCCGGTCCAGCACAAGGGCTTCCGCGCCATCGGCCTTAAGCCGATCGATCTGCGGCTCGGTCCGCGTGTCCTGCCAGACGATGACCGGCGTGATGGCTTCTTTTGTCTCGCCGTCCCAGGCCAGACAGCTCTCGCCCTGATTGTCGATGCCGATGGCCGCGCATCCGGCTGCGGCCTCCGCACAGGCGAGAAGATTGGCTAGAAGCTCCTCCGGATCGTGCTCGACCCATCCGGATTGCGGGTAGATCTGACGATGTTCGATGGCCCGGGCGATATGGGTCGATCCGTCTTCGTTCAGAACCAGCGCGCGTGTGCTTGTCGTCCCCTGGTCGATTGCCACGATTGCCATGTCATGAAGCCTCTTCGATGCCGACGACGATTTTGTTGCCGCGTATGTCATGCGCAAAACCCTTGAGCGGCACCAGCAAGCGCCTTTCCGGCAGGGTGTTGATACGTTTCGACCAGAGCAGGCGTTCCCCGTCGCTAACCGTCAGACGCCCGCGAACCGGACGCGACACCCGCAATTGCAGCACATCGTTCCGGTCCTGATCGATCGGCCGGGCAAGGATCTGCGGCACGGCAAACCGGATCGCATCACCGGCAACGCGAACCGCGACCGGCTCCGCCGGCGGCGCCAGGTGCCCGTCCAGATCGGCCGCGACAGCTTCGGCGACCGTACACCCCTCCCGCCAGCTCCACCCGGCCGTTTCGACCGGTCGAAGCAGATTGCCGGCCGCAAAAAAATCCGGATCGGAGCAGCGTCCATACTGATCGACCGAAGGACCGCCACTCCCTGGATCGACTGCCAGATGCGCCATACGCATCAGACTGGCCTCGGGCGTGAACCGGCCGCTCAGGATTACGCCGTCACAGGCATGCCGGGCTGTCGAACCATCGGCCGCCTGCATCGTGATAGCCTCAACCCGGTCCTGGCCGTGAATGGCAACAAGCCGTGTGCCCAGCAAAAGCGGGACGCCCATCAGCATGGGCAGGCCCCGCGCCGCCTGCCAGGCTGTCGGTCGATCCCGTCCTTCGATCATCGCAACCGGGCGGATGCCGGCATGCCGGCAGGTGAGAAGAGCGGAAAACGAGACCAGTTCCGTTCCAATGATGACCGGCCGTTCGAACGGCTGCCGTCCGGACAGGTAGACCAGGGATTGCAACGCCCCGGTGGATAGGATCCCGCCCGCGCGATCGCCGCCGATGAACCGCGCCGCCCGACTGGTTTCGCGCACGCCCGTGCACAAAAGCACCTTGCGGGCGGCAAGCCCCGCCGCGCCGTCCGGCGTCGACAGGTCGAGGCGCGGCCCGGTGCCAATGCGCACGACGCTGGTTGCGGTCCGGACCGTCACCCCGGCCGCAACAGCATACGCGACGAGACGGCGGGCATAGTCCGGTCCTTTCAAGACGGAGCGGAACTCCCGCATGCCAAAGGGATAATGGCCGCAATGCCGGGGTATGCCACCGGCCTCGGCTTCGCGTTCGACAACCGTGACGGAACCGACGCCGAGGGCCTTCAATCGTGTCGCAGCGGCAAGACCGGACGGGCCGCCCCCGACGATCGCGACGTCACAGGAATCGGACACGTCCGGCATGTCAGGTCGACCGGCTTTCGGCCGGTGAAGAGGCCAGACGGTCGGCGGCAAGATCCGTCAGGGCGCCGAGGCAGTAAAAACCCTGGCACCGGCCCATCGTTGCCCGAGTCCGGCGCTTGAGACCGGCAAAGCTTCGGGCAGCCAGCGGTCCGTCCAAGGCGCGTTCAATTTCCGCCCGTGTGACCAATTCGCAATGGCACACAATCCCACCATTGCCGCTCCGCACCCAGTCCCGTTCGCCATATTCCGTAATCGTTTCCACCGTCGGCCACACAACCGGGTCCGGCGGGTTCGCGGCAAAGGACCACCCGGTCTCGGCAAGCCTCAGTACATGTTGCGCAATGCCCAGAGCGCCACTGAGGCCGGTCGACCGGATCCCGCCAACGCTGATATAGCGGCGTTCCCGATCGCAGGAGATCCGGTATTCCTTGTCCTCCGTCGCCGGCCGCAGGCCGGCATAGGTGGCCGTCACGGGCATGTCGGCGAGGCCCGGCAGCATGGCGACCGCCTGTGCCCGCAGCGCTTCAAGGGCGTCCGTGTCGACCGAAGCGTCCGTTCGGCTCTCCTGGTCTTCCGCCGTCGGACCGACCAGGAGGTTGCCGTAGCTGGTTCGGCAGATCACGACGCCTTTGGTCGTTTCCGAAGGCACCGGCAGAATGATCGAACGCACCAGCGAAGCGGCAGCCTTGTCGAAGACGACGAATTGTCCCTTTCGGGGTCGGATGGTGAAGCGCGAGCCGCCGATCAGTTTCTGGTCGACAAGATCGCCGTAAAGCCCTGCGCACGTGACGACCGCCCTCGCCCGGACCGGTCCGTCGGACGTATCGAGCGTCCATGTCGCGCCATCGAACGTCCCGCCCAGCACCTCGGTACCGCGCCGACACTCGGCACCGTTTCCGACCGCTTGGAGAAGATAGGCCAAGGGAGCGCTCCAGGGGTCGATCACGTGTTCGCCGGGCACCAGGAATCCGTCGACAACGCGCTCCGACAGGCCGGGTTCCCGGTTCAAAATGTCCTGCCGGGAAAGTCGCGTCACATCGTCGACACCATTGGCGCGCGCCTGCGCCATCAATCCATCAAGGCGCTCGGCTTCGGCGTCCGACCATGCCAGCACCAGAGCGCCGGTTTCCAAAAGCGGCAGATTCAGTCTTTGACGAATATCGAGATAGTCGCGGTAACCTGTTGCAATACAGGATTGTTCCAGCGATCCGGGCGGCGCATCGAAGCCGGTATGCAGGATTCCGCTGTTGCCCTTGCTGGCCCCATCGAGGATGTCAGTCGCCTTTTCCAGAACCAGCACATGCGCACCGGCGAGCGCAAACGACCGGGCCACGGCACAACCGACAACACCGGCTCCGATGACGGCCACGTCGAATACGGGGGCGGCCTGAGCCCGATTACCGGTCATGCCCAAACAATCATCTTTGTGACCACATTTTGCGCTTGCACCTGCGACAAACGGTTCCTACGATACGCCCCATCGCCTGTTCGGTCAACAGAATCAAAGCATCTTGTCGGTGAATAAGGATATAAAAATCAAGCATTTAAATAAGTATTTGTTGATTCGGGCACGTTGTCTTGGCAGCGGTGTAACACGATCGGCCAGCGCCGCCCATGCGGCCTTGCGACCGCCAGGAGCCACACCGCGTTGACCCGTACCAAACGGCCGGATGGGCCGCGCATCCGACAACAGAAAATTGCTGATTTTGTCCGCAAGCAGGGGCGCGCCCGTGTCGAAGACCTGGCGGGCCGGTTCCGAACGTCCCACGAAACCATCCGGCGCGATCTGACGGCGCTTGCGGAAAACGGTCAGATCCAGAAGTTCCACGGCGGCGCAAAACGTCCGGGCGGCGACGGCGAAGGCCCGTTTCGCGATCGCATGGCGCGCAATGCCGTTGCCAAGCGCGTGATCGCGGAAAAGGCCGCGGACCTCGTCTCTCCGGGAGAGACGCTGTTCATCGACACCGGATCGACCACGCTGATGTGCGCGGACGAACTGGCGCGCATCGCGGGCCTGACCGTGATCACGAATTCCACAGCCATCGCCACCACGATCAGCGACGGCGGACGCGCCGCAGCCGTGTACCTGCTCGGCGGCCGGTTCGACCGCGACAACCGGGAAACCGCCGGTCCGATGGCGCTCGAGCAGATCCGTCTGTTTCACGCCGACCGGGCCTTGCTGACGATCGGCGCGCTCGATGCCGAGGCCGGCGCAACGAATTTCAGCTTCGACGAGGCGCAGGTTGCCCGGGCCATGCTCGACAATGCCGACACGTTGGTCGTCGTCTGCGATGCCTCGAAATTCGGCCGCACCGCGGGCTGCCGGGTCTGTGCGCTGGACAGGATCGACGATCTTGTCACCGATCGCCCGGTGCCGGCGCCGCTGGAAGCCGCGCTTGCCGAAGCCGACGTGCGGGTTCACTGATGCGGGAGTGGCGATCAGGCCAGACACGGTTTGACAGAACCGGTCCGCGCCGGTCAGACTTCGGTTTCCTTCCCGCCTGTCCCGGCCCGCTGTGGCATGGAGGTCACGCCATTCATGCCTAAAGCAATCGTCACATATGTGCGCAGCGTCGACTACGTCTCGGAAAAGTTCGGCCTGCTTGCGATGTACCTGATCTTCATGATGATCGGGGTGCTGCTCCTGAACACGGTCACGCGCAACATCCTCAACATCCCGCTGCACTGGTGCATCGAGATGGCCCAGTTCACGCTCGCTGCCTATTACACAATCGGCGGCGCGCATTCCCTGCAGCTCGGCGACCATGTCCGCATGGACCTGATCTACGACCGGCTCTCGGAAATCGGCAAGGCACGCATGGATGTGGCGACAAGCGCCTTTCTGATCTTCTACCTCTGCACGCTGCTGTTCGGCTCGATCTCCTCGATGAACTACGCGATCGAGACCAACCAGCGAAACTTCTCCATGTGGAACCCGTCGATGATCCCGATCAAGGTGATCATGGTGTTCGGGATCGCCCTGATGCTGGCCCAGGCCCTGTCCACGCTCTTCAAGGACATTGCAAAAGCGCGTGGCGAGGCGATCCAATGACCCATGAACTGATCGCCATCACCATGTTCGGCACGATGCTGGTCATGCTTCTGACCGGCCAGCGTGTGTTTGCGGCGATCGGCTTTGTGGCGGCCGGGACCGCGCTCCTGCTCTATGGCCAGGGCGCGATCGAAATGCCCTTCAATGCCGCCTTCAAGCTCTTCAACTGGTTTCCGCTGCTGACGCTGCCGCTCTTTATTTTCATGGGCTACATGCTGTCGGAATCCGGCATTGCCGATGACCTCTACAAGATGTTCCACGTCTGGTTCGGCAACATCAAGGGTGGCCTTGCGATCGGCACGATCGGTCTGATGGTGGTGATTTCCGCCATGAACGGCCTCAGCGTTGCCGGCATGGCGATCGGCGCCAGCATCGCTCTGCCGGAAATGCTAAGGCGCGGCTACGACAAGGTGATGATCACCGGCGTCATTCAGGCGGGGTCGTCGCTCGGTATTCTCGTTCCGCCGAGCGTGGTTTTGGTCCTGTACGGCATGATTGCCCGCCAGCCGGTCGGGCAATTGTGGCTTGCCGGTGCCGTTCCCGGGCTGATGATGGCCACGCTCTTTGTTGTCTATATCGCGGTGCGGTGCCGCCTGCAGCCGCATCTCGGCCCGACCCTGTCGCGTGAAGAACTCGACGTGCCCTTTGCCGAAAAGCTCCGCCTCCTGAGCGCCGGCATCATTCCTTTCCTTATCTTCTTCTGCATGACCGGGCTTTTCGTCATGGGCATTACCAGCCTGGTGGAAAGCTCCGCCGTCGGCGCCACCGGCGCCTTGCTGGCAGCCCTTGTCCGACGCCGACTGACCTTTGCCGTCATCCATCAGACGGTGAAGAAGACGCTCGGCATTTCGTGCATGTTCCTCTGGATCATCCTTGCCGCTCTCGCCTTCGGCGCGGTCTTCGACGGCATCGGCGCGGTCCGCGCGATCGAATCCCTATTCATCACGCGCTGGGAATTGACGCCCTGGCAAGTGCTCCTGATGATGCAATTGTCCTACATCTTCATGGGCATGTTTCTCGACGACACGGCGATGCTGGTGATCGTTGCGCCGCTCTACGTGCCGCTTGTCATCGCGCTCGGTTTCGATCCGATCTGGTACGGCGTGCTCTACACGATCACCTGCCAGATCGCCTACATGACGCCGCCCTTCGGCTACAATCTTTTCCTGATGCGGGCCATGGCCCCAAAGGAAGTGAGTCTCGCAGACATTTATCGGTCCATCGTTCCGTTCGTGCTGGTCATGACGTTCGGACTGATACTTGTGATGGTCTTTCCGCAATTGGCGCTGTGGCTGCCGAGCCTGGTCTACGGGAGATAGCCCGGACCGGACAGCCGGACCGCTGCGCGGACCAAGGCCAAAATCTCAACCCGAGGGAAACAGGAGCTGACAATGACCCAGAGCAAGCAACCCGACAAAGGGCCCAAAGGGATTGTGACGATCGACAAGGGACGGAGATCCTTTCTGACAAATGCCGGCATCGGCGGCGCGACGGCCGTTGCGGCCACCACCCTTGCCGCGCCCGCCGTCCTGTCCCAGTCCGGACCGATCAAATGGCGCCTCCAGACCTATTCAGGCGCACCGCTCGGCGCCCATGTGATCAAGCCGCAGATCGAGGCCTTCAACAAGGCCGCCAACGGGGAAATGGAGATCGAACTCTATTACGCCGACCAACTCGTACCGACGCCCGAACTGTTCCGCGCGCTCCAGAACGGCACAATCGACGCCGTCCAGAGCGACGACGCCACCATGGCCTCTCCGGTCGATATCAGCGTGTTCGGCGGGTACTTTCCGTTTTCGACCCGCTACAGCCTCGATCTGCCGGTGCTGTTCGACCGCTACGGCCTGAATGAAATCTGGGCCGAAGCCTATGGCGAAGTCGACGGCGTGGAGTGGATCAGTGCCGGCGCGTGGGATCCGTTGCACATCTTCACCAAGGAACCGATCCGCTCGCTCGCCGACATGCGCGGCAAGCGCGTGTTCGGCGTCCCAACCGCCGGGCGCTTCCTGTCGCGCTACGGCCTGATCCCGGTCACCGTGCCGTGGGACGATGTGGAGGTCGCGATCCAGACCGGCGAACTGGACGGGGTCGCCTGGTGCGGCTTCACCGAAGCCTACGAGGTGGGCTGGGCCGATGTCTGCAATTACGCGCTCCTCAACAACGTGACGGGAGCCTGGTGCGGATCGTATTTCGCCAACAGCGAGTCCTGGGCCAAAGTGCCGCCGCATCTGCAGGAGCTCTTCAAGATCACCATCGACCAGTCGCACTATTACCGTCAGGTCTGGTACTGGGGCGGCGAAGCGAAACTGCGCGTCGAGGGCGACAAGATGGAACTGACCACCATCCCCGCCGAAGAATGGGACACCGTGGTCACCGATGCAGAGGAGTTCTGGCAGGAACTGGCCTCGGTCAGCCCGCGCGCCGCGCGTGTCATCGAGACATTCAAGAGCTACAATGAGGTCATGGAAAAGGTCGGGGTCCCCTACCGGTATTCATGACGCTCTAGCAAACCGAAAAACGGAAACGCCCCGCCGATTGAACCCGGCGGGGCGTTTTCCATTCAGCCGGCCGGCAGCGGATCGCTCTTGCGTTCGATCAGCGAGCCCAGGATCGGCGATTTGAGCACTGCCTCGAAACCGAAAGCACCGAACACGGCGAGCACGCCGAAGCCGAGCATCCAGACCAGCAGGTCGACCTGCTGGTCCCCGTCGAGACCCGGCAGGGCGTAGACGGCCGATCCGTAAGCCAAAGCCGCCATCAGGAAGGCGATCTCGCGTTTGCCCGTCGCCTCGCGCGGAATCGACAAAAGCATTCTCAGGAAGCGGAACATCGTATTCTCCTTCGGTCAGCGACCGGTTTGATCAAAGACGGGCCGCCTGGACATGCATCCAGTCGAAATCCCGGGCCCGTCCGAGCGACACCCAGCCCTCGTCTTCCCAGATCCGCCAGAAGGTCTCCGCGTCCTTGTGCGACAGCCGCGCCCGCGGCGCCTTCCAGCGCAATTGGTTGCGTTCCGGATCGAAGTCGATGGCAACGCCCCAGGCATGGGTCGACCAGCGCGACCCGCCGCGCATGCGGCGCACATTGAGGGATCCGCCGAACAGATCGAGCCCCAGGTCGCGGCGCGCTGTTTCGTCATAGGCGTCGGCGATGCGGGCAAAACAGCGGGCGGCGCTGTCATGCACTTTCTGGTGCACCGAGATGCGGCGCACGATCGTGGATTTCTGCCAGGCAAGCCGCATGGGAAACGGCAGGGCCAGCCGGGTCTGGTTTTTGCCCACCTCGCCATAATACCGCACGAGATCCTTCTGGCGCGGCCAGACGTTGCGCACGGTTTCGGCAACCGGTTCCTCCGGGCCGTCCCGGTCGCGATCAATCGGCAGCGGACCTCCCGGATCATCGTCACCGAACAGCAGCGACACGGTTGCGGCATCAAGCATCCCGGTTTCCGGCAGGCCGTGTTTTTGCTGAAAGTCCTCGATCGCTTCGCGGGTTTCGGTTCCCGCGCGACCGTCCGCACCGAAACGCGGCAATCGGAAGCCGTTGCTGATCAGACGCTCTTGCGCGTCACGAATAAAAGGATCGAATCGCATAAATCGCTCCGTCGCTTGGCACCCCATTGGGGCGCTGTTCAGGAAGAGCCGAATGTGTAGCTCGCTTGTCCTGAAAACGCGCGGGAAGCGGATTTAGTCCGTGGGAAAACGCGGCCGGCGATGGCAAGGCGCCATGCATGCCTTGCCGGCAGGGGCGCCGCCGGCCCGACTGATATCAGAGATATTCAAACACGATCGCTTTGAAATAGGCGGATTCGACCATTGCCATTGTCCAGTCGCCGAACCGCCGAGACTGGCTGTCGCCCTCTTTCAGCACGCGGATGTTTTCGTGCCCCTGATCCTTGCGAATGATATCGAAGATCTTCAGGACGGATTCCTTCGGCCCTTCCAGAATCTGGACATAGGACCGCGTCTCCTGATCATAGGCAAGCAGACCGGTCACGCCGAGCTCACTGTTGCGCTCCCGCGCCCGGGTCAGAAGTTTCTTCAGGTCGTCGTGGGAAGGCGATCCCTTGGCAGTGCTGACATAGATCAGGTCGTACATTCTTTCTCTCATGTCGCTCTGCAGCACGGCGTGTCCCCGATGCTTGGCCACCGGATGGCTTGGCGAGGACATCCCCCGCGAGGCGGACCTTCAAGAGGTGCGGCCTGGTACCGTTTGTGGCCTCAAATGGGCCGAAGTCCGACCCTAAGTATTATCCCTTACCAACACTGTGCTGAGACAGACTGCAAGTCAAGGTCGCCCCTGTCGCACCATCGATCCACAGGTGCCTGATGGCCAAAGGCGGCGATGTGGCTGATGGCATTGCCGCTGGTATCGCCACTGCACGTGCAGCGTTACCGGGGTTCATCGTCCCGCAAAGGGCATCATGTCTCGCCGCGCGAAAGCGGAGGCCCGACACCTTGGCGGTCGACGATCAGCCGATACGCTTGCGGGCGTCGATAGGTGTCGAAATCGAAAAACCGCTTGTAGGCCTTCGTTGCATCGAGATCGATTCGGCACGTGACGAGTTCGTCTCCGACGCCAGTGGCACGCGCGACAACTTCCCCCGACGGCGCAATCACGCAGGACTGGCCCATCATGTCGCACCCGTCCTCCCGTCCGGCTTTCGCGGTCGCGACGATCCACATGCCGTTCTGGTAGGCGGCGGCCTGCATCGGCACGAGGTGATGGAAGGTACGCAAACCGTTCTGTTCGGGCGTATCGGGCAGAAAGGCCGGAGAATTGTAGCCGAGGCAGACCAGTTCGGCTCCCTGCAGGGCAAGCACGCGATAGGGTTCCGGCCAGCGCCGGTCGTTGCATATCAGCATGCCGACGCGGCCTGCGAAGGCCTCGAAAACCGGAAAGCCGAGATCCCCGTCTTCGAAGTAACAGGCTTCCAGGTGCTGCAGCTTGAGTGTCGGATCATACTCGGCGTTTCCCGGCAGATGCACCTTCCGGTACTTTCCCACAATGCGCCCGACGCCATCGACCAGGACGGATGTATTGTACCGCCGGATATCCTGCCCCTCTCCAACCGCCTCGCAATACCCAAGATAAAATCCGATATTGAGCGCTGCCGCAGCCTCGAACAGCGGTCGGGTTTCCGGGGACGGCATGTCGAATTCGAAATAGCGATCGCGGTCTGTCTGCCGCGGAATCCAGCGACGCGGAAAAAATGGCGTGAGCGCCATTTCCGGAAAGACGACCAGAGTGCAGCTCCGACGCTTGGCCTCTTCAAGAAGCGCGATGAGCCGTGCGACCACACGGGGACGCGCTTCGTCCGGTCCGATGGGGCCAAGCTGGCCGGCGGCCACCGTCTGCATCCGCGCCATCGGTCCGTCTCCGCTTGCTCTGACAACCACCGCAGGCCAGTGTAGACAGGCAATGCCGGTTTCCCCAGCGGGAAATGCGGCACGGATCCTTACCGCTGACGTGCCGGAAACAGAGCATGACCGACCTGCGCACTTTCGCAAAAGCCGGCGCGGAACCCGAACCGAACGACGATCCGCTGGCAGGTACGCGGGTGCTTGAGGCCTATTGCGCCAGAACGGTCCGCTCCCGCGCATTGGCCGAGGAAGCCCGCGCATTGCTGCCGAGCGGAATCACCCACGATTCGCGGCGCATGAATCCCTACGCCCATTACATCGATCGGGCGCGCGGCCCTTTGAAATGGGACGTCGACGGCAATCTTTATGTCGACTATTTCGGCGGCCACGGCGCGCTCATCCTGGGACACGGCGATCCGGACATCCGAGCAGCGATCAACGCCGCACTCGATCGCGGCACCCAGTTCGCCGCCGGCCATGCCGACGAGATCGCCTGGGCCCGTGCGATCGTCGACCTCGTGCCTTCGGCCGAACGGGTGCGCTTCACCGCGTCGGGTACCGAGGCGACCCTGATGGCGGTGCGTCTTGCCCGCGCCCATACCGGTCGCGACACAATCCTGCGCTTTCCCGGACATTACCACGGCTGGCAGGACGACATGACCACCGGCTATGCCGCCCATTTCGACGGCTCGCCGGCGCGCGGCGTACCGAATTCGGTTGCCGGAAACACCCTGCTGGCCGATCCTCGCGACCGAAAAGCGCTCAGCAGCCTGTTCGAGCATCACCCTCCCCCGGCAGCCGTCCTGCTGGAACCGCTGGGCGCCGCCACCGGCCAGGTTCCGATTGCGCCAGACTTCATTGCCGACCTGCGGGAACACACCGCGCGCACCGGCACAGTTCTGATTTTCGACGAGGTGATCACGGGCTTCCGCGTCGCGCCCGGCGGTGTTCAGCAAAAGCTCGGTATCGTTCCGGACCTGACAGCCATGGCCAAGATCGTTGCCGGCGGGCTGCCGGGAGGCGCCGTGGCCGGTCGCAGGGACATCCTGGACGGTCTCGATTTCGACGCGGCCGCAGCGTCCGGACGGGAAAAAATCTACCATCCAGGAACGTTCAACGCCAATCCGGTCAGCGCCGCGGCCGGCATCGCGACGCTTGCCCGTATTGCCGACGGATCGCTCCTCGGCCGGACGGATGCGCTGACGGAAAGTCTGAGGCAGCGCCTGAACGAGGTTCTCGCCGAAGAAGACGTGCCCTGGGCCGTATACGGGCAATCCTCGGCGTTTCACATCTTTCTCAATCCGGACGGGATGGCGGTTGATCCGGAGCGGTTCGATCCAATGCTGCTGACGCCGCAGGCGTTGACGCAGAAGTCCGAAATCATCAACAGAGCCCTGCGCCTGGCCATGCTCGTCAACGGCGTCGACCTTGCCGGCTGGCCCGGCGGCATGCTGTCGGGCAGCCACGGGCCGGACGAGATCGACCAGACCGCGGACGCCCTGCGTGCCAGCCTGCGATTGCTGCGACAGGACGCGCTGGTCTGAACACCTAGGAGAGCAGCCAACCGCCGTCGACATCGATGGTCGTGCCGGTGACGAAGTCGTTCTGCACCATGAATATGATGCCCTGGGCCACTTCGTCGGCGGTCCCGGCACGCTTGATGACGTGGTTCGCCGTCATCTTGCGGTAAAACTCGTCGCGTTCCCCGCCTTGCAGCGCGACCATCGGCGTGTCGATCTGGCCGGGCGACACCACATTGATGCGGCGCGGAGCGATTTCCGGAGCAATGGCGCGCACCATGGCTTCCACCGCACCGCCCACGGAACCGATGGCCACCTGCCCCGGTTTTGTCTTGCGGGCCGGCGCACCGCTGACCAGCACGATCGTGCCGTCGGCGCTCAGATGCTGTGTCCCGTACCGCACGACATTGGCGTATCCCCACAGCTTGTCGAAAGAGCCCTTGAAGCCGTCCATGTCCATGTCCAGAAACGGACCCACGGCCCTGGCGCCGCCGGTCGCCGCGCTGATCAGGATGTCGAACGGCGCGACCTCTGAGAACAGCGCCTGAAGGGCTTCCGGGTCGCGAACGTCGCAGGATTTGACACTGATCGTCGAAGGCAGGCCGCCGGCCTTGTCCGGGTCCCGGCTGATGATAACGACCTCGGCACCCAAATCCGCCAATTGTCTGGCCGCCGCCAGACCGATTCCGGACGAGCCCCCGAAAACGATCGCTTTCTTGCCTGAAACGTCCATTGTTTCCATCCCTGTCTTGTCTATGGAGGGAACGGGCGGTTCGCCCGCTACTGAGATCAGGATCCGTAGGACACCGACACCGTCTCTGTCCAGTTTGCATTCGCCTGATGCCGATGGCGGCTCTTGTCGCGCAAAGAGGCCGGCGCGCGCATTAAGCTCCGTGACCGGCCATCGGGCCCGCCGTTGGCATTCGACCCGACCAAAACCGCCCAACCGGATAAAAATGGTCGCATCCGATCCGGAAAATCTCCCAAAAGTAGAATTTATGTGACATCGGTTGCACCACCGTCTCAAATATAAATATTTGTAATTAGACATGATAAAAAACAGTCATGCGCACATCCAAACAAAACAAAATCCACTTTGATATATTCGGTAAAATTACAAGCCCCGAAACAAAAAGAATAACTATCAATTAAGCAGAACAATGAGTAGCAAGTAATAACAATACGTAATCAAACGTACGAATTTATTTGGCTTTTGCTGCGTCGATTAACGGCACTTTAACAGAAAAATGAGTTTCTGCGACTGTGTATTACAGGGGGAAGACAGTCATGTTCATGTCAAAAGCAAAATCCGGCTTCAAGGTTGCAGACGCGGCGTTGTTTCAGACGATCGTCGATGATCTGCCGGTCGCGATCATGACATGCGAGACCAAGAACTTCGTCATCGACTATGCCAACAAGGCGTCGATGGAGATGCTCGAAAGGATCAAGCATCTGCTTGATATCGACGCGCATTCGATCATCGGAACGTCAATCGATACCTTCCACAAGAACCCCGCGCATCAACGCGGTATTCTGTCCAACCCGGCCAATCTGCCGCATTATGCTCAGATCAAGCTTGGCGAAGAATATATCGACCTCAACATCAGCGCGATCACGGACAAGAACGGCGCCTATGTAAAGACGCTGCTGATGTGGAACATCGTGACCGACAAGGTCAAGGCGGATCGCGAATCCAAGCGTCTGTTGCAGATGATCGACAAGATGCCGATCAACATCATGACCTGCGATCCCGAAACCTTCGAGATCAATTACTGCAATCAGACGAGCGTCAACACCTTGAAGGCGGTCGAGGACTATCTCCCGATCAAGGCGAAAGACCTGCTCGGGACGAACATCGATGTGTTCCACAAAAACCCGGCACATCAGCGCTCCATGCTGGCGGATCCGGCAAACCTGCCGCACAAGGCAAACATCCATGTCGGGCCGGAAGTGCTCAGCCTCGATGTCAATGCGATCACCGACCAGGACGGCAGCTATCTCGGCCCGATGGTCTCCTGGTCGATCATCACCAACCAGATCAAGATGGCCGAGGAAGTCGCCAATGTCGTCGAAGCGATGGACAACGTGTCGTCCGGCCTCGAAACGGCCTCGTCGGAACTGTCAGGCATTGCCACCGATGCCCAGCAGAAAGCCGGCGCGGTGTCGACGGCCTCAGAAGAGATGAGCGCCTCGATCAAGGAGATTTCACAGCGCATGGCCGAGACGGCCGCCATCACTCAACGGGCCATCGAGCAGGCCAGCCTGTGCACCGAGCGCATGTCGAGCCTATCGGAAAGCAGCGGACAGATCGGTGAGATCATCGCCATGATCGAGACCATCGCCGATCAGACGAAACTGCTGGCGCTGAACGCCACCATCGAGGCCGCCCGGGCCGGCGAGGCCGGCAAGGGATTCGCGGTCGTTGCCGCCGAAGTCAAACAGCTGTCAGAGCAGACCGGCCGCGCGACGGATCAGATCCGCGAACATATCGGTTCGATGCGCGATGACACCGAAGGCGCGGTTTCCGCCACGGCGGACATCCAGAACGTGATCGAGGAAATCAACCAGTTCACAACCGCGGTTGCCGGCGCAATGGAGGAGCAACAGGCCGCCACCGACGAAGTCGTCAGCCTGATCAGCGGCGTAGCGCAATCTTCCGAGGCAACAATGGCATCGGCCGAAAATGTCGGCGGCATGATCGTACAGGTGAAGGAAGCGACTGCCCTCAATGCCGAGATCGAGAAATACCTCAACAAATAAAGCAAAGCTTGCCCGAACGAAGCCAAAGGCCCGCTCGATGAGCGGGCCTTTGTTGCTTGTCCAGGACGACGCGGGCTCAGATACCGCGCTGACGCCCGATCTTGCTGAGCTCCAGCATTTCCTGGACGAACGCCAGATTGGAGAATTCGGTGGAAAGCCGGCGGAAGTCGGCGGACCGAACATGCAGGTCTTCGGCAATGCGCTCGACCTTGTCGAAGCCAGCGGATATCCCGGCATGGTGAATGGAAGTCGGATGATGAGTGGCCATGGTATGACGTTCCCTTTGGACGTATTTATTCTTATGTATGATTACGTAGATTGTACGTAGAATCCCTACCCATGATCTTAACGCGGAGTCCTTTTCGGGATCGCGCCCGCGAATTTGGCGATGAGCGTGAAGAAAGTGTAAAGCGCACACGGCTTTACGAGACGGCGCAATGACGCGGGGAGCCGCCACGCTCAGGGCATTGCCCCACGGACCCAGGAAAAGTTTTCCCACATTTCAGCGCAGAATTGGCACACCGTTTCTCGATTGCCCCGCGTCCTCCGCCTACTTGAAGCAGGCGGCAGGACGTCGCAGGGATCGGCGCCCGGACTTGACGCAGATCAAGGGCATGGCGCCGGACTTTCATAGAAATGGATGCGAATGTAACTAGAAACCCGATCTCGACAGGCCAAGCGCGGCTGGGCTAGGCCTGTCGCACGAATTCGACAAGGCGGACACACCGCCGATCCTCCGGGAAACGCACAAGCGAACACAGGCGCCCAAAGGGAATTGGGCGCAGGCGCGACGCATTGGCTGCGCGCTGCAGGAGACAGTCGGCGGACCGACGGTGCGCTGGATAAATGGAACGGAATGACCCGGCGCGGCACAGGCGATTTTGCCGCCGCGGCGCACGGCAGACGGAGAGATTGGCACATGAGCGCCTTGAACGAAGAACAGGTCCTGTCGGTTCACCATTGGAACGATACCTTGTTCAGCTTCACCACGACCCGGAATCCGTCGTTTCGGTTCCGCAGCGGCCAGTTCACGATGGTCGGCATGGAGATCGACGGCAAGCGGGTGATGCGGGCCTACAGCCTGGCGAGCGCCCATTACGACGACACGCTGGAATTCTTCTCGATCAAGGTTCCAGACGGTCCGCTCACGTCGAAGCTGCAATACCTCAAGGAGGGCAATGTCCTTTACATCGGCAAGAAACCGACCGGGACGCTGTTGATCGACAATCTGAAACCGGGCCGCAACGCCTACCTGATCGGCACCGGGACCGGCCTCGCGCCGTTCCTCAGCCTCATCAAGGATCCCGACATCTACGAGCGGTTCGAAAACATCGTTCTCGTGCACGGCTGCCGCAATACCAGCGATCTCGCCTACTACGAAATGATCACCAAGGAACTGCCGGAGCACGAATTGCTGGGCGATCTCATCCGCGACCAGTTGCGCTACTACCCGACCGTTACACGGGAACCGTTCCGCAATCGCGGACGGGTGACCGATCTGATCACCAGCGGCAAGCTGTTCGACGATCTCGACCTGCCCCAAATGGACAGTGCACAGGACCGCTTTATTTTGTGCGGCAGTCCGGGCATGTTGGCCGACACAAAGACCATCCTGGAAGACGCCGGCTTCGTCGAGGGCAATTCGTCCGTGCCCGGAGACTACGTGATCGAAAAGGCGTTCGTCGAAAAATAGCAAGGAATGTACATGGCGGAGTCCCATCGCGAAACGCTCAACGGCGGCTCCGCCATCATCAAATCCCTGCTCCGGCATGACGTCGACACGGTTTTCGGTCTGCCGGGCGTCCAGACCTATCCGATCTTCGACGCCCTGCACGTGCACCAGAATGCGATCCGCACGATCACCCCGCGCCACGAGCAGGGCGCGGCCTACATGGCAATGGGATATGCCCAGGTTACGGGAAAACCGGGCATCTTTTCCGTCGTGCCGGGTCCCGGCATTCTCAATACCGGTGCGGCGCTGAATACGGCCTGGGCCAGTTCGTCGCCGATTCTGGGTCTGACCGGACAGGTACCCTCGAGTTACCTCGGTCTCGGGCACGGTCACTTGCACGAAATGCCGGACCAGTTGGCAACACTCAGGTCTTTCGTCAAATGGGCCGAACGCATCGACCACGCCGCCGATGCGCCGGGCCTTGTCGACGAAGCGTTTCTGCGCATGCAGACCGGACGCATGGGACCGGTCACACTGGAAATGTGTTGGGACAGGTTGGCGGAACCGGATGAGGTCGCCTGGCCGATGCGCCGCGCCGTACCCGATGTGGCGGATCCGGACCCAGACACGATCGCCGCTGCGGCGGACCGCGCCGCGACCGCACGCGCACCGATGATCATGGTGGGGTCGGGCGCGAAACATGCCGGCGCGGAAGTCCTCGAACTGGCGCGGCTTCTGAACGCACCGGTCTTGTCCGTGCGCGGCGGGCGCGGTGTCGTTCCCGCCGACGATCCGCTTTCGATCGGACCGGCGGAGGCGTACTATCTATGGAAACACACGGATCTTCTGATCGGGATCGGATCGCGTTTGGAACTGCCATACATGCGCTGGTCCAACAACATGGCGCCCGCGCGGCATCGGCCGACACCGCCGGACCTTATCCGCATCGACATCGACCCCGTTCAGATGCACCGGCTTCAGCCGGATATCGGCGTTCTCGGCGACAGCCGGCGTGCGACGTCGCTGATTACCGAAGCCGTCTCCCGGCATCCCGGCAAGATCGGCGGTGATCTCGAACGCATTGCGGTCGGCCGCGCCAAGGGCCGTGCACTGGTCGATACGATCAAGCCGCATGTCGGGCACCTGCAGACGATCCGCGATGTGTTGCCGCGCGACGGCATCTTTGTCGAAGAGGTCTGCCAGGCCGGGTTCGTGTCATTCTTCTCGTTTCCGGTCTATAGCCCGCGGACCTATGTCACGTGCGGGTTTTCCGGCACGCTCGGTTTCGGCTTTCTCACCGCGCTCGGCGCAAAGGCGGCTTTCCCAGATCGGCCGGTCGTCTCGATCACCGGTGACGGCGGCTTTCTGTTCGGCGTGCAGGAACTGGCGACCGCTGCGCAATTCGGCCTCGGCCTGACGACGATCCTGTTCAACAATTCCGCTTTCGGCAATGTCCGCAGGGATCAGGCGGCGCTGTTCGACGGCCGCGTCATCGGCTCGGATCTGGAGAACCCGGATTTCGAAAAGATGTGCGACAGCTTCGGAGTGGGATACCGCAAGGCGGTCACAAGCGACGATCTGAAACGGGAACTGGAAGCGTCGCTCGCAGCCAATCGACCGGATGTCATCGAGGTCCCGGTCGATCCGGCAACGGAAGTCCCGCCCTGGAAGGTCCTGATTCCCGAACGGTTCGGGATTTCGCCGGATTGATCGGGCCGGCGCAGATCCGGCCTCAGTGTTTTTCGAAGATCGACGTGTCGAGTGTGCGGATCGCGCCCATCCAGATGGCGTGATCCGTGTGATCCGCCAGATCGTTGCCGGTCTCAGGATGAATGAAGACCACGAGCCCGTCCCGGTTGATTGCCAGCCACGCGATCACGGCTCCTGCAATGTCGGGCGAAAACGCCAATTGACAGCTCCAGTCCGGATGCGGTCCCACCGGCTTCTCATGAACCCGTCCCATGACGAGATCGAAACGATCACGCGCGGCTTCGCACACAGCCCGCGCCCGTTCGAGCGTGGCCCGGTCGAAATAGACATGGGCATGGAATCCGGCAACCGCAGCGGCATCTGTCATGGTGCTCTCTCCTAAAAAAGCGGCGCCCGCGGGTCGATCCCTGTGCGCATTGCAGCCTATATCGGGCGGCACCTTCACCGGGCAAGCACGGTCTGTGCACTGTGGTCAAACCGGCTCGTCAAGCCGCATCGCCGGCACGCATCGCGATAGCGTCATAATTTGGTCGCATCTTATGGGCGAACTCGATCCGTAGGGGAAACCATGGGCGTCGTATCGCCCGCAGCACACCTGAAAATCCGCACCCTGCCCGGTCGAACAGACGCCATGCGTCTGTGTATTGAGTAAGGAACAGGATGATGCCGACATCACAGACGAGCGGCCTTTTAGAAGAACCAATCCAGGCAGCACCGCAAACGCAAGCCATGCCGAGTGTCGGTGCCGAAGCTTCCACTGAAAAGGACGAGCCTGTCGCTGCGGCGGACCGGTCCCTCGGCGTTATCGTCCTGGACGAGGAACGGCCTTTTCATATCGTACCTCACATGCCGGCCCAAGAAGTGCCGTATGGAACCCTTTGCCTGCGGCTGAAGCCGCGGTCGACGGGCGGCTATCGACCGCTGGTAACAAAAGGGGCGGCAGATCACGGCGATCCGCAACGGTTGTGCCTGGCCATGCGGGACGATCGCATTGTGGTCGCGCTGGCGATCCCGTACACCCGGACCGTCTGCGAATGGGAACTTGAAACACCGACACTGCATGTCGGCAAATGGATCCACCTCGCCCTGGCATTCGATGATCGGGGAACGACGCTCTACGTGGACGGCCAACGCGTACCGGAGGACGCATGGAGGACGGTGCGCGGCCCCCACGCCGCGCCGTCAGAGGTCACCGACTTTTCCCTGGAGAACAATGCGCGCCCGATCGTGCTTGGCTATCCCCGGCAATCAGCACCCGAGGCGTCCGATGCCGGCCAGACACCGACGTTGCAGGACCGCTATTTCGGCCCGATCGAGTTTGCTCTTTGGGGAGGCTTTGCACCGCAATGCCTGCTCACACCAGAACAGATCCTCTGGCTGGCATCGCAAGCGACCGGCCGGTCACCGCTGGACCGACCCGAACCGCGAGATGATGCACCGGATGCGCGCGGGAAGGAGCCAGCTATGGCCCGAGCATCGCAAACCGGACCGGATGCACAGGACGATGTCCCGGTCGCAACGCCGGAATGCGAACCGGAGCCGGCGTAGAGCGCACGCCACAATGACCGGTCACGGTTCGACCGTGACGGTCAGCCGTCAATTGTCCTGGTTTTCTCGCTGCGCGTCGAGCAATTTCTGGCGCAGCGTATTGGATCGCGTCCGGGCCTTTTGCTGCAGCGCTCTTTGTTTTTCCGCGACCTGATCCTGGTTCAGCGCTTCGCCGTCATAGACGTCGGAAAAACCGGCAAGGTCGAATTCGAAGGGCCGTTCCACGCCCTGCTGGTTAAAGGCGATCAGATTGAGGGTTTGCCCGCTCTTCATGGACGCGACGAACTCCTCCTTGACGGCAAGTTCTGCGACACAAACGTTTTCGAAGCAGATGCCGAACAGGATCGACTGTTCCGGCGTGTCGTCGATCTTCAGTTTCATGCCCGGCTGTATCAGCAGGCCCGGAGGCACCGATGCCCGGATGCTCTTGCGAGCCTCACCGGCAACTTCGAGCAATTCCAGCGATGCCAGAAACTGTCCGGCATCCGTCAGCAATTCATGCCGAATGACGCAGACGTCCTTCTTGATCTGTTGGTTTCGACCGCAGACCTTCCACCAGGGATTCTCTGCTTCGGCCCCTTGTGCCTGTGCGGGCTGTACCGCCGCTCCGGGTACAAGGACAAGCATCAGAGCAGTCGCGGCTCCACACACCATTGCGCGCAGAGCTCCGGTATTCATGGTTCGGCTCGTCACGATTCGATCCTCTTGTTCCGTTTTCCGGCATACGGTCCGTTCGGGTTCCACTGCCGACCCTCGTCAAGACCTCGGCAAACCTCGATGATGCGGCGCTGATCTGCTTCGACCGGTCTCGGCAACCGGTGCGCCGTATCGCGCCGCCTGCGTATCCGGACTATTGGTTCTGATTTTGGTTGTTCTGTTGTTCCAGCAATCTTTTGCGCTGCTCTTCCGCACGGCGTTCGAGTTCGCTGCGCAGGTTCTGCTGTTGTGTCTGCAATTGTTTGGGATCAAGTCCCTCGCTGTCATATACGGCGGTAAAGCCGATCAGCGTAAACGGAAACGGCCGCGGCTTGCGCTGCTGGTCCAGTGTGGTCAACACCAATTGCCCGCCGCGTTTCATCGCGACCACGAAGTCGTCTTTGACTTTCAGTTCGGCAAAACAGGCATTCGGGAAGCAGATGCCGTATTTGAGTTTTGTAGCCTGCTTCTTGTCGATCTGGACCTGAAGCCCCGGCTGCAAGAGCATGCCCGGCGGTACAGCGGCAATCAGGCTTTTTTCAGCTTCGCCCTCGACTTCGCGCAATTGCAGCGACGCGAGGAACTGGCCGGTGTTCGTAAGCAGGTCCTGCTTGATGATGCAGACATTCTTTTTGACCTGGTCGTCCAAGCTGCAGACCTTGAGCCAGGCGTCCGGTTTTGAATCGTCGGTCCCACCTGCCGCGTTCTGCGCGGCCGCGCTTCCGGTTGCCAGAGCAAGCCCGAGTGTCAGCACAGCAGCCATGACACGCAACGATGCGTTAGCGCCCTTGGTTGCGAAATCTACCATGTCGTCCTCATTTTGCGGTTCCGCCCCTGCACTTGCCGGGCGGAAGGTCATTAAGGGTGATCGTTTTCCTTCGCCGCCCCGCGTCACCGGTGCTTTCGCATGGTTTGCCGGTCGTTGCAACGACGATCCGGTGCGCGGCGGGCCGGCCGCCCTGCCCCGTCGATTGCGCCAGACACGCGTCCCATCGACTTTGGCACGGATCAAACCCGCAATTCGGCAGCCGGCATTTATCCACCGCTCTATATATCCACTTTTGCAGCTTGCCAAATGACCGAAGCTCGCACCGCCCGGTCTGCACTATGGTAGATTAACTCCGACGAATCGCGGGTTCAGGCTGCAAAGAGGACGGGATGCGGTTTCAAGGGGTGTCAGTGGCAGGCCGGCTCAGCCGCCTGGGCATCGTTGCGGGCTGCTTGATCGGACTGGCATCGCCGGCAGCGAGCGACCACGGCATTGCCCTGCACGGTACACCGCTCTACCCACCTGATTTCGAGCATTTCAACTACGTCAATCCGCAGGCGCCGAAAGGCGGCACGATCACCTATGGATTGCTCGGATCCTTCGACAGCCTCAATCCCTTCATCGTCAAGGGCGCGTCGGCCCGCGGCCTGCGCGATGGCGGACTTGGCAACAATGTGATCGAGAGCCTTCTGACACGCGGACGCGACGAACCTTTCACGCTCTATGGGCTGCTCGCGGAAGCGGTCGACATGCCCGACGACCGCACCTCGATCACGTTCCGGATCAATCCGCTGGCGCGATTTTCCGACAACCAGCCTGTCACCGTTGACGACGTCGTGTTCTCCCTGGAATTGCTGCGCGATCAGGGACGCCCGAACCATCGAAGCTATTACTCCAAGGTCACACGGATCGAGCGGATCGACGACCGCACTGTCACCTTTCATCTCGGTGACGGATCCGATCGGGAGCTGCCGCTCATCCTTGGCCTGATGCCGGTTTTGCCGAAACACGCGATCGATCCGGAGACCTTCCAGGAAACCACCCTGGAGCCGATGATCGGAAGCGGGCCCTATCGCGTCACCGCAGTCGAGCCCGGCAAACGCATCGTGCTGACACGCGATCCGGATTATTGGGCACGCGACCTGCCGGCAAAACGCGGCTTTCACAATTTCGATGAGATCCGCATGGAGTATTACCGGGACAACAATTCCCGTTTCGAGGCCTTCAAAAAGGGCCTTTATGACGTCAATCCGGAAACCGATCCCGGCCGGTGGCGCACCGCATACGAATTTCCCGCCGTCGCAGACGGACGGGTGATCAAGGATGTCTTCACCGCCGACACGCCGAAGGGCATGTTCGGATTTGTCTACAACACCCGTCGACCCGCCTTTCAGGACGTCCGGGTGCGCGAAGCGCTGTCCTATGCGTTCGATTTCGAGTGGATCAACGCCAACCTGTATGGCGATGCCTATCGCCGCACCGCCTCATTCTTCATGGCGTCCGAGCTCTCATCCCATGAAAGGTCTGCGTCGCCAGAGGAACGCGCACTTCTGGAGGCTGCCGGTAAGACCCTGCCATCGGCCTTTCTGGACGGCTCCTGGGCTCCGCCGGTTGCCGACGGCAGCGGCCGCGACCGGGGCAACCTGAGAAAAGCCTTCCAATTGCTGCAGAAAGCCGGGTTCGGATCCACGAACGGTCAGATGACCGATAGCGCCGGCGCGCCGTTCGAATTCGAGATCCTGGTGGTGAACAAGGACTCCGAAAGGCTGGCGCTGGCTTTCAAGCGCATGCTCGCCCCCCTCGGGATCGCACCGACCGTGCGTCTGGTCGACAGCGCCCAGTACCAGCGGCGCCTCCAGGCTTTCGACTACGACATGATCCTGTCGACCTGGCACGTCTCGTTGTCGCCCGGCAACGAACAATCCTTTCGCTGGAGTTCGGCGAGCGCCGGGCGCGAGGGATCGTTCAATTTCGCAGGCGTGACCGACCCAGCGGCCGACGATCTGATCGATGCGATGCTGGCCGCGCGCACCCGGGAGGATTTTGTCGCCGCGGTGCGCGCCTTCGATCGGGTCCTGCTGTCGGGCCATTACGTGATCCCGCTGTTCTATCTGCCTGACCAATGGGTTGCCCGCTGGGCGCATATTGAACGCCCCGAAACCACGTCGCTGTATGGCTATCGGCTCGACACTTGGTGGCGCCGCCCCTGACGAAAGAATAGTACCTAGGAGCAGAAATGATGACGCATTTGACCGACTTTCCATGGTCTTCGGCTAGGCACGGTCATCGATGTGGCGCTGGAGCACCATGAGATGATCGCAACGACGTCCGAAGTCCGGGGAAAGTCGGCCTTCGGTGGGGAAAATTTCCCCTTTGGACGTCGTTGCGTTGTTTGCCCGATGTCCCACAACGCGCCTAGCCAAAGGGAAAATCTTCCCCATCAAATGAGCCATGATTTCTGCTCCTAGGTACTAGCCCATGACAAAAAGACTGAGAATGAGAAGCAAGGAGGCGTTTCCGATGATTTTGGCTGATGAGGAAACACGCCAGCGCTACACCGAATCCGGCGTTTGGGGCACGGTGTCCCTGGATGCGATCTTTCGAAAATCCGCCGCCGCGCATCCCGACCGCCTGGCAATCGTCGATGCGCCGGACCGGGCATCATGGACGTCCGGCGCGCCGCAACGCCTCACCTATGGCGAAGCGGACGAGCGGATCAACCGGATCTCGGCCCTGTTCTCCCAAATGGGCCTGGCGCCGAATCATGTCATCGGACTGATGCTGCCGAACACGACCGATGCGGTACTGACCTATCTGGCAGCCTGGCGCTCGGGTCTCGTCGTCGCGCCCTTTCCGCTGACATGGCGCAAACGCTCCTTGCAGCCGGCGCTTGAGACGATCGGCGCCAAGGCGATCGTGACCCAGGACCGGATCGAGCAAAACGATCTCAGCACCCTGATGCGCGATGTGGCCGCCGAGGTCTTCGGCATCCGGTACATGCTCGGGTTCGGAGACGGGCTGGCCGAGGGCATTCTCAACATAGCCGACGTCATCGGCGAGTTCGGCGAGGCGCCAGTCTCCGTCGATGTGCAACGCGGTGAAAACGCCGCCGACCACGTCGCCACACTCACCTTTTCGGGTACAGCCGATGGCCAGATCATCCCGATCCCGCGCAGCCACAACCAGTGGATCGCCACCGGCCTGATGACGTTGCTCGAGACCCGTGCTGAAACCGGTTCGTCGTTTCTCTCCCCCTTTGTGCTGACCGGAACGGCAGGCCTTGGCGGAGGTCTGGTCCCTTGGCTTCTGTCGAGCGGAACCCTGCATTTGCACCATTTCCAGTCACTGAACGGCTTTGCCGCGCATTGTTCCGAAGCCGCACCGGACCACGTGCTGTGCCCGGCCGCACTCGAAAGCCACGTCATGGAACGTCTGGATGCCGGATCGGTGCCCGCTACGCTTTTGCCGGTGTGGCCGGGAACCCATGACCGCAAAACCGCCCGTCCGGCCGGAGACCGTTCTGTCATCGACCTGACCGTGCTCGATGAACTAGCCCTGTTTGCAAACCGTCGCGAGGCCGGTGCGCCCGTCAGCGCTTTGCCGCTCGGTCCGGTAACGGTACCCGGCGGCAGCCGCCAGTCTCTGACGCTTCTGGAAATCTCCAGCGGCACCATTCCGACAGGTCTGAGCGAAGAGAAGGAAACCCGTGAAGTGCTGCGCGTGCGCGGCCCGATGGCGCCGTCGCGGGATACGATGACCTCCTTCGTCTATGTGCCGACGACCAAGGACGGTTATCTGGAGACCACGATCCTGGCGCGCATCGTGCCGGGGTCGCCACGCCGCGCCGTGCCGGAAGCGCGCGCCGGCCGGCTCTTGATGGTCGGCGGCCTGCCGGTCGGCGTGAACGAAACCGACGACGCCTATACCAGCCACGAATCCGTCCGCGACGCGTCGCTTTATGTGTCGGACGAAAATGCCGGCATCAGCCAGTTGGCACTGGCCGTCGTGCCGGAGCACGCGGCTCCGTTTACGCAGGCCGAAGCCGAGCGTCTCGGTGACGCGGAAGGCCTTGCCGAACATGCCCGCCCGACGCGCGTCACCCGCGCCGCCTCCCTGCCGCGTCGTCTGGCCGGCGATCTCGACGAAAAGGCGGTGAAGTCTGCCTAGCCTGCATTTCTCACACCTGCCATGGTCTGCGCGGCGTCGTGCGCCCGACAGGCAAGGAAAACTGCGCAGCGCGATGCGCAACGGCGATGTTTCGCCGTTGCCCTTTCTCAGCAAATCGGAAACATCCGATTTGCACCCCATCGGGCAAGCAGTTTGACGCAGACTGTCGGGCGCACGACGTCGCCCGCAGGGTCGCATTCAGGCGCCCGCCCGCCCCAACACGGATGTTTCCGTGTTGGGTACTGAGTGCGCAAATCGGAAACATCCGATTTGCGTCGCGCCCCTCAACCGCAGCCCCGCTGCGCTTTTCGGGTTCGCTCCTTGCGGGACGAACGCCTGAATGCGACGCAGACCGTGGCAGGTGTGAGAAATACAGGCTAGAGCATCCGGTGGACAAAACCCTGCCCAAGATCCTGATGATTGCCGGGTTCGGCGACAATTCAAGCATGTATGCCGGTCTGTGCGATACCGACCTGGCCCGCAGCTACACGCTGGTGCCGCTCGACCTGCCCGGCTTCGGTGCACCGGCACAGACCACGCAAACGACGCTGCAATCCCTGGCGCATTTTGTTGCCGAGACAGCGAGGTCGACCGGTGCCGAGATCATCATGGCCCATTCGGTCGCCTCGATCGTCGCGTCCCTGGCGGCAAGACAGCCCGCCTGTCCGCTGCAGACGATCCTGTCGCTTGAGGGCAACCTGACCGCGGACGACGCCTATTTTTCGGGAACGGCCGCCGATTACGACGATCCCGAAACGTTTCGGACAGCCTTTCTGGCCCGCCTGGATGGAATGGCGGAGGACGACCCTGTGATCCGACGGTATCGCGCCGAAGTGGCAAAAGCCGACCGCCTCGCACTCTGGCAACTGGGCCGGGATGCACGGCGGTTTTCGCAGGAGACTGTTCCAGGTGAAGTCCTGGCTGGCGCCACACGCGTGATCTACTTCTACAATCCGAAAAACTGTCCGCAAAGCAGTCTGAACTGGTTGGCCGAAAACCCGATGCATTGCGTCGTGCTCGCCGATGCCAGTCACTGGCCGAGCGTCGACCAGCCGCATATGCTGGCGCAAGAGATCCGGCTTGCGCTCGATTGAACGCGCGACCGGGACAAACGGAATTCATGATTAAGGCGACCTTTACCGGATTCGGCAAAGATTTTGGCCCGTCCGGAGGTGTCCCCATGTCACAAAAGCCGCACATATTGGTTCTGCGCGAACAGGGCGCCGCCATCGATCCAGCCTTGTGGAGCGATCTGTCCGCGCGCGGTTACGCGCTGGAGGTCGACACCGCGCCGTTCCGGCCCGTCGCAGAAAGCGAAGGCCGGTCGGTCGACGCCATTGTTCTGGACCTCCTTTGTGCCGGTGCACGCGCCACGGCTGAAGGGTTTCATCGGCATGCAAAAGCCGTGGCCAACACCCTGCCCGGCGGACGGATCCCGGTCCTTGCGCTGTGCGACGGGGTGCAGGCGCAGGCCCTGGCGGCCGACGGCACCGTCGACGCAATCATGTCCCCACCCCTGTCTGCGGCCCAGATCGCCCACCGGGTTGCCGATCTGACCCGGCTTGGCCGGCTCCAGGTCGAAATGGCGCGCCGGCTGGAAACCTTCTCGCAATATGGCCTTGATGCTCCGGAAGTCGCGCGCCCGGCCGACATGCAGGAAGCGACATTGCTCATCGTCGGAACCGGACTACGCTTTGCAGCAATCGAACGGGCGCTTGCCGGCCGGGCAATGCTGATCGGCGCGTTCACGCGCGACATGGCCGAAGACTATCTGAAGAATGGCGACTTCGATGCGGTCATCCTCGACATTGCAACGAACGAGGCCGAGGAAGTTCTGCAGGCACTACGCCGCAATCCGCGCCATTTCACGCTGCCCGTCATCGTGCTTTGCGGCCACGGCAGCGCAACGGATCGCAAACAGCTGTTCGAAGCCGGGGCCACCGAAGTGGTCACCGATCCGATCGACACCGATGAGGTCAGCGCTCACGCAACCGCGCTGATCCTGGAAAACCGACATCGCGAGAAGCTGCGCGCCGCCTATCGTCAGGCCCGCCATGTCGCGACCGGCGATTCGCTTACAGGTTTGTTCAGCCGGGGTTTCCTGCTTGAACATCTCGACCGCATGGTTCGCGATCACGGGCAGTCGGACGAACCGCTGACCGTCTGCGGTATGACCATCGACAATCTCGGCGAAATCAATGCCGCGCATGGCTATGCCGTCGGCGATCGGATCATCCGCCAGGTCGGCGCCCTGATCGCTCAGCTTGTGCGCGGCGAAGACATGACCGGCCGATGGAGCGGCGGACGCTTCGTCGTGGTCCATGCCTGTTCGCGACCCGACGAGGCCGAAGGTGCGGTACGGCGCATCGAGAGCGTGATCAACGCCACCCGTTTCAGCGTCGAAGAGGGCGCCCCGCCAATTGCGGCGCGGGTCTGGTCGCGATGCGTGACGCCGCAACCGGGTGAGTCGGCCGAAACCATGGTGCGACGCGCTTTTTCCGGCTTCGATCCCTCCGCTTGACGCGGATCGCACGAAAGTGTTCACACCGTCCATGCGACCGGCTACGGATCACCGGCCGCCCGGTCCCCAGGTCATATCGAAGACCCGTTCCACAGGGCCGTCCGGCAAAGACGAGTGTGCATACAACGACATAAGGTCCTGCCCTCTACATCCCTAACGGGCCGGGAAATATTGAACGTCCAAATAAATCTCAACGGCCACGGCACTGCGATTAAGCATTCTGGTTAGGGATAGTCTGTGTCAGTTTCGCACAGTGCATTGACAAGTCGCGGACCATCCACGATGTTGCGGCGCATCGTAATAGCGTCCGTGTGCGGGTTTCCCACCGGACCGGCAAAGAACCCCGTTCCATATGAGCTTTAGTGAACTTGGCCTGAGTCCAAAAGTCCTGTCTGCTGTCGAAGCCGCCGGGTACAGCGAGCCGACGCCGATCCAGGCGCAGGCCATTCCCCACGTGCTTGAGCGTCGGGACGTCATCGGCATTGCCCAGACCGGGACCGGCAAGACGGCGTCTTTCACCTTGCCGATGCTGAGCATCCTGGAACGTGGCCGCGCCCGGGCGCGCATGCCGCGCTCGCTGATCCTCGAACCGACCCGCGAACTCGCTGCCCAGGTCGCCGACAATCTGGTCAAGTACGGCGTCAATCACAAGATGACCGTTGCCCTCCTGATCGGCGGCGTGTCGTTCGACGAACAGGACAAGAAACTGGATCGCGGCGCGGACATCGTGATCGCAACTCCGGGGCGCCTGCTCGACCATTTCGAACGCGGCAAGCTGCTGCTGCAGGGCGTGGAAGTGCTTGTCATCGACGAAGCCGACCGCATGCTCGACATGGGTTTCATTCCGGACATCGAGCGGATCTGCAGCCTGATCCCCTTCACCCGCCAGACCCTGTTCTTCTCGGCCACGATGGCGCCTGAAATCCAGCGGTTGACGGATACGTTCCTGCAAAACCCGAAGCAGATCGAGGTGGCTCCGCCGTCGTCGACGGTATCGACAGTCAGCCAGGTGCTGATCCCGTCCCAGAACGACGACTGGAAAAAACGCGAAGTGCTTCGCCGGCATCTCAAACAGGCCGAAGATCTTCAGAACGCAATCATCTTCTGTAACCGCAAGCGCGATGTCAGCGTCCTCTTTCGTTCGCTGGAAAAGCACGGCTTCATGGCGGGCGCGCTGCACGGGGATATGGACCAGCGTTCGCGTATGATGATGCTGGAGAATTTCCGTACGGGTCGCATACCGATTCTCGTCGCCAGCGATGTCGCGGCACGTGGTCTCGACATTCCCGCAGTCAGCCATGTCTATAATTATGACGTGCCGCACAATGCCGAAGACTATGTGCACCGGATCGGACGCACCGGTCGGGCCGGTCGAACAGGAACCGCAATCACGATTGTCACGCCGAAGGACCGCGTGTCGCTCGACGCAATACAGACGCTGATTGGCAAGACCATCGACTGGTCGGACGACCCGGTTTTTGCAACCTCCCCGGACGACGACGAGACCAAGCCACGGGAACGCGGCAGAAAATCCTCCAGCCGGTCATCGGCAAAGAGCACGGCCGGCGGTCGTAAGGAAAAGCGGGCCCCACGCCGCGAGCGCGAAGAAGAAAACGAGGCCCCTGTGGTCGGTATGGGCGATCATGTGCCGGACTTCCTGCTTCGGCCGGTCTCACTTCCCAAACAGAAAAAATCCAAGGTCGCTTGATCGAAGTCGGTAGACACTGACTGGATACCGATGCGGCCGCGCAATCGCACGTACGGTACCGGCAATAAACGCTGTTCCGGCACAGGACTCTTCCGCAAGGGTACCGCAGTATAGCGACGGTTTGGCTTCAAACCGTAAAGCGGCGCCGATATGTCAAAGAACCAATGCAATGCTCTTTTCGCGATATTGGTATTATTGCCTATATTTTTACCAATTTTTTCGCGAACTATTGAAAACAATCAATCAAACTACGAACTCAGCGGTGTATAATATCCAGGTCGGTTCAGGACTTACGTATAAATCACAACTCTTGTGAGTTTTCAGGGCCTTGTGGCAATAAATTCATACCGAATGAGACTGCGGAGATCATTGCCGCGTTAACGGCGCCTTAAACCCCTAAGTATAGCGTAAAGCAGAATGAGGTCGTCTACGGACGATCCCGGCGCTGCTCTCGGGGTTTAGAGATTCCAAATGGGTAAGAAAGACGATTTTCAACGCACGATTGCCTACGGCGACGCGGCGCTGAAGCAGATCAAGCGGAATGAGATTCCCGCTTACCCGAAGAACTATGAGCTCTGGTATACCTATTCGGCCGGCTTCAACCACGCGCTCAACAAATCGGTCAATGAGATCCTGAAGGCCAAGGGATCGATCTCGCCTCAGGAAGTCGATCAGATCTATAACCGGTTCATGTCGCCGCAGCGGCTCGGGGAGCGGATCGAGGAAGTCGGCAACCTGATTTCCGACGAGATCGGTCAGATCGTCGACACGATTTCCGAGTCGCAATCCTCAGCGTCGGATTACAAATCCTCGCTTGAAGGCGCCAAGACGGAACTGACGTCGGAACAGGACACCGACAAGATCCGTGAAATCGTCAGCAATCTGATCGTCGCGACGCGGCAAACCGAGGCGATCAATCGCAATCTGGAAGTCCAGCTTGCCGAATCCCGTCGTCAGATCGAAGAGATGAAGGAAAGCATCGAAGCGATCCGTTTCGAATCGCTGACCGACGAATTGACGACGCTGGCCAACCGCAAGCATTTCGACCAGTCTCTTGAGCGTGCCATCGACGAAGCGGAACATTCCCGCGAACCGCTTTCTCTTCTGATGACCGACATCGACCGGTTCAAGAACTTCAACGATACCTACGGTCACCAGACGGGCGATCAGGTCCTGCGTCTGGTTGCGCTCGCCGTGAAACAGAACGTCAAGGGACAGGACATTGCCTGCCGCTACGGCGGCGAGGAATTCGGTGTAATCCTGCCGATGACCAGTCTCAAGCAGGCGATCTCGGTCGCCGAAAACATCCGCAAATCGGTCATGTCGAAGGAATTGGTCAAGCGCTCGACCGGCGAGAATCTCGGCCGGATCACGATTTCCATCGGCGTTTCGACATACACCGTCGGCGACACGCCGCAATCCATGATCGAACGGTCCGACCAGTGCCTCTATGCCGCCAAGCGCAACGGTCGCAACCGGGTGGTTGCCGAGACAGACCTAGAAGAACCGGAAACGGTCCAGGTCGCCTGACCTCAATCGGCGCAGTCCAGTCCCATCTGCCAGAAATCGGCCTCCAGGCGCGTAGCCTGGGAGAACACCCGCGACAGATCGTCGAATCGCGTCGACGAGACGGGTCCGCCCGCAAGCGTATCCAGCTTGGTGCGGGCATCCGCGGCAAGCGACTGATACGCTTCGCCGGCATATTCGTTGATCCAGATGCCATAGGGATTGCCGTCATTCGTCCGGCCGGTTGGACCGGCAATGCGCTCCGCGATCTCGGCATAACCGATTACGCACGGAGACAACGCCACATGCAGGTCGAGAAGATCGCCGCGCAGGCCGGTTTCCAGGACGTATCGCGTATAGGCCAATGTTGCACGGGATTCCGGCGCGCCTTCGATATCCTCCGGCGTCAAGCCCCATTGCCCGCACAACTGCACATGCAGACCCATTTCGACGTCGAGGATAGCCTTCACACCGTCCAAACCGGCGCGCATTTCGTCCAACGTTCGCGACTTGTAGATGGCAAGCGCATATGCCCGGGCGAAGTGGATCAGGAACAGGTAATCCTGAACGAGATAATGCCTAAAACTCGCCTCTTCGAGACTGCCGTCGGCCATACCTTCCACGAAGGCGTGATGGGTATAGGCCCGCCAGACGTCCGCGTTGGCGGATTTCAGATCGTCGAAAAGCATGGGTGTCCTTTTCAGCGAGGCCGGGCGGCCCCGCCTATCGAATTCAACCGGGTCGAATGCGGCACATACAGGCGATTCGTCCAGGCTGCCTGACCATGGGATCGTGCCGGCGAACCGGAACGGATAGAGAGATCAGGCGGATTGCAGGGCGTTCGGATCGGCCGGTTTGATCGCGACCGATTCCCCGCATCCGCAAGCCGAGGTCTGGTTCGGGTTGTTGAAGACGAAGCCGGACGACAGGGTCGTCACTTCGTAATCCATCTCCGTACCAAGCAGAAACAGGACCGCTTTCGGATCGACAAATACCTTGAAACCGTCCTCCTCGACGACATCATCGGCCGGGTCGACCTCTTCCACATAATCCAGCGTATAGGCCATGCCGGCGCACCCGGCATTGCGGACGCCGACCCGTACGCCGGCGACCGGCTTGTCGGCATTGTCAATGATTTCCCGAACCCGTTCGCGCGCGGCATCGGTCAGGGAAATGATGGAGAATTTCGGTATGGCGTTCATGATCGTTCCAATCATCACCAGAAATCGAGCGCGACCCGGGCCTCGTCCGACATGCGGCTCGGATCCCAGGGCGGATCGAAAACCATATCAACCTTCACGTCGCCGACACCGTCGACCGATGCAACGGCGTTCTGAACCCAGATCGGCATCTCGCCGGCCACCGGACAGCCGGGCGCCGTCAGCGTCATGTCGATGCTGACCGTCCGGTCGTCTTCGATGTCGACCTTGTAGATCAGTCCGAGTTCGTAGATGTCGACCGGAATTTCCGGGTCATACACCGATTTGAGCGCCTGAACGATGTCATCGGTCAGACGTGCCAGTTCCTCTTGCGGGAGCGCCGAGGCCGGTTCCGCAAGATTGGCCGGATTGGTCTCCGTGTCCTGCGCTACGGGCTCGAGCCCGACTGGTCCAGCATGATCCATGATCATCCCCATGATCTACAAGAAAAAGTCGTGCGCCTTGCGCAACGCCGTTGCAAGCGTGTCGATCTCTTCGACCGTATTGTACATTCCGAACGACGCCCTGCAAGTCGAGGTCACGCCATACCGTTGCAACAGCGGCTGGGCACAATGGGTTCCGGCACGCACGGCCACGCCGGACCGGTCGAGGATTGTTGCCACGTCGTGGGCATGGGCACCGACCAGTTCGAACGACACGATTGCCGCCTTGCCCGGCGCAGTGCCGAAGATGCGCACATCGGGAATGTCCTCGAGGCACGCATGCGCGTAATCCTTCAGGCCTTCCTCATGCGCGGCAATCCGGTCGCGCCCGACAGACTCCATGTAGTCAAGCGCGGCGCCCAATCCAATGGCTTGGACGATCGGAGGCGTACCGGCTTCGAACTTGTGCGGCGTTTCGCCGTACGTCACGCCGTCTTCCTTGACGTCGAGGATCATCTCGCCACCGCCGTTGAACGGCGGCATGGCATCCAGATGAGCGCGTTTTGCCCAGAGCACGCCAATGCCTGACGGCCCGTAGACCTTGTGGCCGGTGAAGACATAAAAGTCGCAGTCGAGGTCCTGCACGTCGACCGGCATGTGCACGGCTGCCTGGCTGCCGTCGACCAGGACCGCAATGCCGCGGTCCCGCGCGATCCGGCAGATCTCCTTGATCGGCACGACGGTACCCGTCACGTTCGACAGGTGGGTGATCGCAATCATCCGGGTCCGGTCGCCGAGCAAGGCGACGAACGCATCCATGTCGAAACTGCCGTCCTCGGCGATCGGCGCCCACTTGATCACCGCTCCCTGGCGCTCGCGGTGGAAGTGCCAGGGCACGATGTTGGAATGGTGCTCCATGATGGACAGCACGATTTCATCGCCCTCTCCGATCACCATACCGCCGTAGGACTGAGCAACCAGATTGATCGCCTCCGTGGTCGAACGCGTGAAGATCACTTCCTCCGCGTTCGGCGCGTTCAGGAAGCGACGCACGGATTCGCGCGCCGCCTCGTACCGGTCGGTCGCCGTATTGGACAGGAAATGCAGGCCGCGATGGACGTTGGCGTATTCTTCCGAATACGCCCGCATGATCGCGTCCAGCACCGGCTGGGGCTTTTGCGCGGAGGCGCCATTGTCCAGATAAACCAGCGGTTTGCCGTAGACTTCGCGCGACAGGATCGGGAAATCCTTCCTCAGCGCATGCACGTCATACGGCACCGAGGCCTCGGCGAGTGATGCCAGAGCGGTCATGTTTCCGCCTCCTCTCCAAGCAGCCAGACACGGCTCAACGCTTCGAGCCGGTCCGCCAGATCGTCATTGCCGATTTCTTCGATCGTTTCACCGACAAACGCAAGCACCAGCAGCGTCCGCGCCTCTTCTTCCGGAATGCCGCGCGCCATCAGGTAGAACAGCAATTCCTCGTCGATCTGCCCGGTGGTCGCGCCGTGGGCGCATTGCACGTCGTCGGCAAAGATTTCCAGTTCCGGCTTGTTCGCCACCTGGGCGTCATCCGACAGCAGGAGCGTCTGGGTCATCATCTGGCCGTCGGTTTTTTGTGCGTCCGGCCGGACGATAATCTTGCCCTGGAACACGCCCTTGGCGCGATCGTCGATCACTGCCTTGAACCGTTCCTGGCTGTTGCACTCAGGAACCGCGTGATCAACCATCAGCGTGACATCGGCATGGTTGCGGTCGCGCAGCATCGTGACCCCGCGCAGATTTGCCTCCGACCCTTCGGCGGCAAAAGTCAGGAACGATTGCGAGCGCGACAGTTTCGAGCCGACCGTAAAGATGAAGTGATCGAACGCCGCCTCGCCGCCGATGCGCGACAAAGTGGTTCCCAGATGCAGCGCGTCGCTGCCGCATTGCTGCACCTTGATCCAGGTCGCCTTGGCCTTGTCGCCGATCGAGGCTTCGAACACGACGTTTGAATGGGTGGCGATGCCGTCTTGGCCGGCATGAGTTTCCAGGATCATGGCCTCGGCGCCGTCCTCCACCGCGATCGTGGAGCGCACGTATTGGGCACGCGGTTCGCCGAGCGTCGACACGAAGACAAGTTCGACCGGCACCGACGGATCGAAATCAGCGCCGATCGTCACCATCACGCCGTCCACCATAAAGGCGGTGTTCAGGTCCAGCGCCGGGTCGGGCTGTTCGGGACGCATCTGCGCAATGCGGCCGGTCAGGTCGTCACCGGCAGCCAGACCGGCGGCGACGCCGCCGACGGTAAGCCCGGCCACGTCCGAGGCGGACAAGGACGGGAAATAATGTCCGTCGGCAAACACGATGCGATGGCGCTCCGTCTCGCCCCACATTCCGGCGGCTGCAAGCGCCGCACGCGCGGCATCTTCCGACGGTCGATCGGCGACTTCGGGAACCGACCCGAAGATCGATTTCAGATCGGTGTATTTGTAGGCCTCTACGCGCCGATGCGGCAGACCGTTCTGGCGCAGTTCCGCCATGGCGTCATCGCGCAATTGCGCGATCCCGTCGGCATCGTCCGAAAACCGCTCTTCGAATTGCCGGATCAGGTCCTGTTCGGCCTGGGTCCGCAGGATTTGAGGTTTTGCCGTCATGTCCTGCCCCCTATGCCGCGTCGGCGGTGTACTGGGCATAGCCCTTTTCTTCGAGCTCGAGCGCCAGCGACTTGTCGCCGGTCTTCACGATCTTGCCCTTCGACAGGACATGCACCACGTCGGGCACGATGTGATCAAGCAGCCGCTGGTAGTGGGTGATCACGATCATGCCGCGCTCCGGTCCGCGCAGCGCGTTCACACCTTCCGACACGATGCGCAGCGCGTCGATGTCGAGCCCGGAATCGGTTTCGTCGAGGACGCACAGCTTCGGCTCGAGCAAGGCCATCTGCAGGATTTCGTTCCGCTTTTTCTCGCCGCCGGAAAACCCGACATTGAGCGGACGTTTCAGCATGTCCTGCGAAATGTTCAGGGCACCGGCCTTTTCGCGCACCAGGCGCATGAAGTCCGGCGTCGCAAGCTCCTCCTGGCCGCGGCTGCGGCGCTGGGCGTTCAGTGCGGTTTTCAGGAACGTCATCGTCGCGACGCCCGGAATCTCGATCGGGTACTGAAACGCCAGGAACATGCCGGCAGCCGCCCGCTCATGCGGCTCCATTTCGAGCATGTCCTCACCGTCGAACAGGATTTCACCTTCGGTGATCTCGTAGTCTTCCTTGCCCGAAAGCACGTAGGACAACGTCGACTTGCCGGAGCCGTTCGGCCCCATGATTGCGTGCACTTCGCCGGCCTTCACCGACAGATCGATGCCGCGCAGGATTTCGTTTCCGTCAACAGCGACGTGGAGGTTCTTGATCTCAAGCATGGTCATTTTCCTTTAGAACGGCGCCTGGCGCCTCATTCTCCATCCCAATAATCGAGCGATGCCTCCAGGCGGCCGACATAGCGGACGCGGGCCGTCATCGGGCTGCCGTCCGTCGACTGGGAGAACATCGTGAACTTGTTCGAATCCGGGTATTCGACGACTTCCGGCTCGGCCTTGGTCGAAATGCCCAGATAATGCAGATCGGTGTCGCCGGTATTTCTGATCTGGTGCGCACGGTCCGGTCCGCCGGCAGGCGCGGCAAGCACGTCTCCGCGCCGGATCGGATAGACCTCGGATCCGAAGCGATACTCGCCCGTGCCGTCCAGCACGACGAACATCTCTTCGTTGTTGTGATGCACATGAAACGGAAACGCGGTCTTGCCCGGTTCGACGACCGTCAGCATGCAGCCGAGCTTCTCCATGCCGATCCGCGCCCCGATCGGGCCCAGGCGAGCAGCGAAACGCTCGCCGTGGCCAAACGGAAACGTGTCCAGATCGGCAACGTTCACGACCGGTTTGAGATCGGAATCCGTCATGTCAGCATCCCTTGTTCGGAACACACCCGGAAGGTGGCGACACCCGGTCCGGGTATGCGGTCGGACGGCCGGGACGCCGGTGACGACCTTTGGGACTGCCCGTAAGGCAACCCCGCAGCGGTCGCGCCCGGCGCCGGCCTTTGCGTCAGCCGACGCTGCCCTCCAGGCTGATCGAAATCAGCTTTTGGGACTCGACCGCAAATTCCATGGGAAGCTTTTGAATGACTTCCTTGACGAACCCGTTGACGATCAGCGCGACGGCCTCTTCCTCGTTCAGACCCCGCTGCAGGCAGTAGAACATCTGATCGTCGGAAATCTTCGAGGTTGTCGCTTCGTGCTCGAACACGGCAGACGCGTTGTTGGATTCGATATAGGGAATCGTATGCGCGCCGCATGTCTGGCCGATCAGCAGCGAATCGCACTGGGTATAGTTTCGCGCATCGGTTGCCTTTTTGTGCGCCGAGACGAGACCGCGATAGGTGTTGTTCGATTCGCCCGCCGAGATCCCTTTGGAGATGATGCGCGACCGGGTGTTCTTGCCCAGGTGCACCATCTTGGTGCCGGAATCGACCTGCTGACGGCCGTTCGAGACGGCGATCGAATAGAATTCGCCGACCGAATTGTCGCCGCGCAGGATGCAGCTCGGATACTTCCAGGTGATCGCCGATCCGGTTTCCACCTGGGTCCAGGAGATCTTCGAGTTTTGGCCGCGGCAATCGCCGCGCTTGGTGACGAAATTGTAGATCCCGCCCTTGCCTTCCTTGTCGCCCGGATACCAGTTCTGCACGGTCGAGTATTTGATTTCCGCATCGTCGAGCGCGATCAGTTCGACAACGGCGGCGTGCAGCTGGTTTTCGTCGCGCTGCGGCGCCGTGCAGCCTTCCAGGTAGGAGACGTAGGACCCCTTGTCGGCGATGATCAGGGTGCGCTCGAACTGACCGGTATTGCGCTCATTGATCCGGAAATAGGTCGACAATTCCATCGGGCACCGCACGCCCTCGGGAATGTAGACGAAGGACCCGTCGGTAAAGACCGCGGAATTGAGCGTGGCGTAGAAATTGTCGGTGATCGGCACGACCGTGCCGAGATATTTCTGCACCAGTTCGGGATATTCCTTTACGGCTTCCGACATCGGACAGAAGATGACGCCGGCCCGGGCCAGTTCTTCCTTGAAGGTCGTGACCACGGAGACGGAATCGAACACCGCGTCGACCGCAATCTTCGCGCCTTCGACGCCCGCCAGCACTTCCTGCTCCTTCAGCGGGATGCCGAGCTTTTCATACGTCCGCAGCAATTCCGGATCGACCTCGTCCAGGCTTTTCGGCCCGGGCGTCGATTTCGGTGCGGCGTAATAATGGATGTCGTTGAAGTCGATCTTCGGATAGTCGACGCGCGCCCAGGACGGCTCCGACATCGTCAGCCAGCGCCGATAGGCGTCGAGCCGCCATTCGAGCATCCATTCGGGCTCGTCTTTCTTGGCGGAAATCAGGCGGATGATGTCTTCGCTTAGGCCCCGCGGGGCGAGCTCCATCTCGATGTCGGTTTCAAAACCGTATTTGTACTGGTCTACATCGATCGCTTTGACCTGATCGATGGTCTCTTGCACTGCAGGCATTGCTCTCTCCGTCCAGCGCGGGGTCAAGGCCCGCGGGTTTCGAAGCCGGCGACTTGACCGTCAAGCCGCCTCGTTTTGCCCTTGCGGGCAGCTGTTTTTGCAGACCGTTTGAAGGACCCGCAAAAATTCCACTAATTCGTCCTGTGTCGTTGCCCAGCCCAGGCTCACCCGGATCGCGCCGGCCGCGAGCGCATCATCGACGCCCATGGCTTTGAGGACATGCGATGCCGCGACCTTGCCCGACGAGCAGGCCGACCCGGACGACACCGCAATCCCGTTCAGATCGAACGCGATCATGGCCGTCTCAGCCCGCACCCCCGGCAGCGCGAAACAGCTTGTGTTTCCAAGCCGATTCGCCTTTTGGCCGAATACCGTGCTTTGCGTTGGAATATGTGTCAGTTCCGTCTCGAGCCAATCCCTTAGGCGACGAATTCTCGCAGCTTCTTCGGCAAAGGTGTCCGACGTCTCCAGCACCGCTCCGAAGGCGGCAATCGCACCGACCGCCTCTGTTCCGGCGCGCCGAAACGCCTCCTGGCCGCCGCCGCGCATCAGCGCCGGTATCGCGACGCCCGAGGCCGTGGCGATGGCGCCCGCGCCCTGGATCCCACCGACTTTGTGGGCAGACACGGTCACGGCATCGGCGCCGAGCGTTTCCAACGCGACCGGCATGCGACCCAGCGCCTGCACCGCATCGGTATGCAATCGCCCGCCATGCCGGTGGACGACGTCGGCAAGGGCCGCAATGGGTTGCACCGTTCCGGTTTCGTTATTGGCCGTCATCACGGAGACCAAAGCCGGGCCACCGGTCTCGCCCAGCCGCGCATCAAGCAGGACGGGATCGACAAGCCCATCGCCATCGACCGGCAGGATTTCGACCCGGTCAGCCGGAAAGCGACCGCCGGAAAGCACGGAAGGATGCTCCACGGCACTCACGAACAGACGTTCAAAAACAACGTCTTCTTCGTTGACCTTCCAGTGGGGCTGCAAAACCGTATTGTTGGCTTCCGTCGCACCGCTGACAAACGTCACGGCTTGGGGCGGACAATCGAGCACAGCGGCGAGTGCATCGCGCGCCGCTTCCGTCTTCTTGCGGGCGACGCGGCCCTCGGCGTGAACCGACGACGCATTGCCCGGACAGTCCAGCCACGCCATCATGGCCGCCCGCGCAGCCGGGCGCGGCAGAGCCGAGGCATTGTAGTCGAGATAGATGCGATCCCGGTTCATGCGTGTCCGTCTTTACCGCCGCCTGCCGCCAAAATGCTTGAAATCCGTCGTGCTCGGCTGCTAGAGATCGCCCGCATCCGGCCTTGGGCCGCCGCCGGTTCCACCGCAAGGTCGGAACAACGACTGACGGCGCTACTTTCGAATAATTCTAAAAAAGAGTTTTAGGTACCCCCACCCGTGAAGTCAAGGAACATAGGTTCGGCTCAGGGCACGTTGCTGCCGGACATGTGCGCCCCGCAGACTCCAAACCAAGGACAACAAAAATATGCCTGAAGTCATGTTCGCAGGCCCTTCCGGCCGTATCGAGGGGCGGTTTCAGCCGGCAAAGGACAAAAACGCGCCGATCGCGATGATCCTGCATCCGCATCCGCAATTCGGCGGCACCATGAACAACCAGATTGTGTACCGGCTGTTCTATATGTTCGCCGAGCGCGATTTTGCCGTCCTGCGATTCAATTTTCGCGGCGTCGGGCGCAGCCAGGGCACGTTCGATCACGGCCAGGGAGAATTGTCCGATGCCGCCGCCGCGCTCGACTGGGTGCAGACAATCCACCAGGATGCGCGGGCCTGCTGGATTGCCGGCTTTTCGTTCGGTGCCTGGATCGGCATGCAATTGCTGATGCGCCGCCCTGAAGTCGAAGGGTTCATGTCGATTGCGCCGCAACCCAATCTCTATGATTTTTCATTTCTGGCACCCTGCCCGTCTTCCGGTCTGATCGTGCACGGCGCGGACGACAAGGTGGTTCCGCCGAAAGACGTTCAGAACCTGGTCGAAAAACTCAAAACCCAAAAAGGCATCGTGGTCGAACAGCAGACGATCGACGGCGCCAACCACTTCTTTGAAAACCACATCGATCCGCTGATCGAAAGCTGTGCCGGCTATCTCGACCGGCGCCTGACGGAACTCGGCCACCCGCCGGAAGGATAAAACTGCCGGCAGGCCGGCTCAAGCGACCGGACACAGGCGCGGATCGGCGCGCCGACCGCCCGTCATGGGTTCGGCGACACCGGTCGTGCCGGGAAACGTGAGCGGCAATCCGCGCTCGGAGCGGATCGCGCAATAGGCGAACGCCTGCGCCTCGATGAAATCGGGATCGAGCCCGATCTCTGTCATCGTCTGCACCGGAGCGCCGATCGCCTGGCGCAGTCGCTCCATCAGCACAGGATTGTGAGCGCCGCCGCCGGAGATCAACACCGTCTTCGGAGCCGCCCCGAACATGGCGAGCCCTCGCACCAGCGTTTCGACGGTAAAGGCGGCGAGCGTTGCCAGGCCGTCTTCCAGGCCGAGCGTTTCGACAGGCGCCAGGTCGAAGGCGTCCCGGTCCAGCGATTTCGGCCAGGCGCGGGTGAAGTAGGGATTGTCGCACAATGCGGCAAGCGCCGCGTCGTCGACCTTGCCGCGCTGCGCCAGCAGTCCGCCGGAATCGTAATCCGCACCGGTATGCGCCTTCACCCAATCGTTCATGAGGGCATTGCCCGGTCCGGTGTCGAAGGCCCCGAGCGTGCCGTCGCCGCCGATCCAGGTGACGTTGGCAACCCCGCCGATATTGACCACCGCCACCGGCAATTGCAGCCGGAGGTGATCGACGAGAGCGCGGTGGTAGACCGGCACGAGCGGTGCCCCCTGCCCGCCGGCCTTCACATCGGCGGCGCGCAGGTCGAAGATGACCGGAAGGCCCAGTTCATCGGCAAGCCGCTCGCCGTTGCCGATCTGCACCGTGAGCGCGCGATCCGGATCGTGAAACACGGTCTGTCCGTGGAAGCCGATCAGATCGACCGAGGCGCAGCTTTCGAGAAAGTCCCGCAGGAAATCGACATGCCGCTGCGTGATGCGGTCTTCGGCCTCTCCGATGACGTCCGGCCGGGCGTTACGGTCGGTCAGGTTGCGCGCCCGCGCCATGGCCTGACGCGCCAGCGACCGATCCGCATCGGTGTAAGGCTGATAGGCGGTCGGTCCGAAGCGCGCAATCGTCTCGCCGTCCGAAATCAGCAGCGCGGCATCGATCCCGTCCATCGAGGTTCCGCTCATCAGGCCGATGGCGCGCAACGCGGACGATTTCATGATTTTCTCCCGTGTACACCTGACCGAACTCGGTTATAGAACCGGCACGTTGGCCGCGCCGACCGGCCCCGCCTGCCCCCAAACGCCTGGTCCGAATACCATGAGTGAGTTCAAGTCCGAATTCCTGACTGTATTGTCAGAGCGCGGTTTTATCCACCAGATATCCGATCCGGAAGGCCTCGACGCGGCCCTCGGGTCGAAGACGGTTTCCGCCTATATCGGCTTCGATTGCACGGCGCCCAGCCTGCATGCCGGCAGCCTTGTCCAGATCATGATGCTGTACTGGCTGCAGCAGACCGGCCACCGTCCCGTCTGCCTGATGGGCGGCGGCACAACCATGATCGGCGACCCGAGCGGCAAGGACGAAAGCCGCAAGATGCTTACGCCGGAAGACATCGAGACCAACAAGAACGGCATTCGCAAGGTGTTTTCCCGCCTGCTCACCTTCGGCGATGGTCCGGGCGACGCAATCATGCCCGACAATGCCGAATGGCTGCTGTCGCTGAATTACGTCGACCTCCTGCGGCGGGCCGGCCGGCATCTCTCCGTCAACGAGATGATCAAGCGCGATTCGGTCCGGTTGCGGCTGGAACGCGAGCAGCACCTGTCCTTCCTGGAATTCAACTACATGGTCCTGCAGGCCTACGATTTTGTCGAATTGAACGACCGCTACGGGGTCACCCTGCAGATGGGCGGATCCGACCAATGGGGCAACATCGTTTCCGGCATCGACCTTGGCCGCAAGATGGCCGGCATCGGCTTGTTTGCGCTGACCACCCCGCTGCTCGCCAGCAGTTCAGGCGCCAAGATGGGCAAGACTGCCGACGGTGCGGTGTGGCTCAATGCCGACATGCTGAGTCCCTACGAATACTGGCAGTACTGGCGCAATTGCGAGGACGCCGATATCGGCCGGTTCCTGCGGCTGTTCACGACGCTCCCGCTCGACGAAATCACCCGGCTCGAAGCCCTTGAAGGGGCCGAACTGAACGATGCCAAGAAGACGCTGGCGACCGAAACAACGGCGCTCGTTCATGGCCGCGAGGCCGCCTTGGCGGCCGCCGAAACCGCCCGCCGCACCTTCGAGGAGGGGGCGGTCGCCGAGGACCTGCCGACGGTCGAGGTGGCAAAAGGCGACCTGGAAGACGGTCTCGGCATCCTGAGCGCGTTCGTGACGGCCGGCCTGGCAAGTTCGAACGGTGAAGTGCGCCGACAGATCCGCGGCGGCGCCGCGCGCGTGAATGACCGGGCCTGTACGGACGAGACCGGGCGCCTGACGCCGGATGACGTATCCGATCAGGGCGTGATC
>JANQQB010000373.1 GCA_028285165.1 Rhodobiaceae bacterium | reverse complement strand
ATGATCATGCAGTTCGACGACGGCTACGACACCAAGATCGGCCCGGACGGCCAGTTTCTGTCCGGCGGTCAACGGCAACGCATTGGGCTTGCGCGTGCGCTGTACGGCGATCCGTTCGTCCTGGTGTTGGACGAACCGAACTCCAACCTGGACGCGACCGGCGATGCGGCGCTCAGACGCGCGGTTGCCGATGCGCGCGATCGCAATGCGGTCGTCGTCGTCATGACTCACCGGCCGAGCACGCTTGAAGCGGTCGACACGGTCCTGGTGCTCGAAAACGGACGTCAGCGCGCATTCGGACCGAAAGAAGATGTGCTGCGCGCCACCACCAAAGCCATCGCATCCGATCCCGAAATTTCGGGATCCGTTACCCCGCTTCCCCGGAGGACACACGCATGACCAAGGCCCTGACGCTTGCCCCGCAACAAATCCTCCCGCCGGCTGGCGAAACGCCGACCGACGGACCATCGCAGCACGGATCGGGTATCGGTTTTTATGTCTGGTTCGGCACCCTGTCGCTTGTCGGGCTTATCGGCGGCGCCGGCTATTGGTCGATCTTTGCCAAACTCGACGGTGCGGTGATCGCCGCGGCCTCGTTCGTGGTCGAGAGCAATCGCAAGACCGTCCAGCACCTGGAGGGCGGTATTGTGCGCGATCTCCTGGTCAGAGAAGGCGACACCGTGACGGCCGATCAGGTGCTGTTGCGCATGGACAGCACGGACAGCGACATCGACGTCGACGTGCTCGGCACGCAATTGGCTGAATTGTTCGTCCGGCGGGCACGGCTGGTTGCCGAATTGTCCGGCCGGGACCGCTTTTCGTTCGATCCGCAGCGCAATACGGTCGTGGCGTCGCTTTCAGCCCAGAGCCGCGATGCCCTGATTGCCGTGCAGCGCGATCTCTTCGACGCCCAGGTCCGCGCCCGCCGGAGCGAGGCCGCGCTGGTCGACCAGCGGATCGCTCGCTTCGAGGAAGAGATCGAGGGCCTTGAACGCCAGCGCGCGGCGACAAGACGCCAATTGGCGATCATCGAGGACGAACTCACGGCCTTCCAGTCGCTGCTCGACAAGGGCCTGACCGCGGCAAGCCGGGTGAACGGCATCCGGCGGGAAAGGGAACGCCTGCATGGCGCCGAGGCCCAGATCGCCACCGCGCAGGCGCGCGCGGCCAATCAGATCGACGAACTCAGACTGAACGGCCTCGGCCGCGACCGAGCCCGCCACGCCGCAATCGCCACCGAACTCGCCGATATCGAGACCCGGATCTCCTCCGTCGGGCCGCAATTCTACGGCGCGCGGGAAAAACTGAAGCGCGTCGCCATCAAGGCGCCGGTCAGCGGCCGGGTCGTCAACATGCAGGTCTATACCGAAGGCGGAGTCATTCGTGCCGGCGAACCGATCCTGGATATCGTGCCTGAAACCGACGACCTGATCGTCGAAGCGCGTGTGGCGACGGCCGATATCGACAAATTGTCGGTCGGCCAGTCGACCCGCATACGGCTTTCGGCCTTCGACCAGGTCGATGCTCCGGAGGCGAAAGGCAGCATCATCAACCTGTCCGCCGACAGCCTGACCGACGATCGGACGGGAGATCGCTACTTCGTCGCGCGTGTCCGGTTGGACGAAGACCAGCCGGCTTCCGTTCGCGATCTGGATTTCGTTCCCGGCATGCCGGCCGACGTGTTCGTCAATACGGGTACGCGCACCGCGCTCAGCTATTTCCTGCAGCCGCTCAATGACAGGATTGCCCGCACATTCGTCGAATAACCTCGCAGCTCGTGGGAGCGCGAGCCGGCCGGACCGCACCGGCCGGTTCCGCATTTCCGACTATGTCCGGTTTCGCGAGCATCGATCCCGCTCGATGCCTCCTCCGAAGGCCGCCGCAGCCATTGCGGTATCTTGATCGCAGGCCGCACTCGTGGCTACACAGATATCGGCGATGGTCAGTTTCGGGGCCCGGGCATCATGGTGCCAGCAATCGGTGGGATATTACGAGGTGTTGCCTTTTCGGGGCTCTTGTTAGTCGGCGCCTGCGCATCGATCCCGCATTCCGTCATCGGCGTCGATGGCAACACCATCAGCGCCCGGGATGTGCCTGGTGCGCATATCCGGCCGATCTTCATTGCCACGACGCGAGAGCCGTCGCCCGACGAGGCCATTTTCTTGTCTTCAGAGCGCGGCCCCCTGTCCTTCGCCAGTGTCGATGTCTCCGTGCCACCCCTGCATCAGACCGGGAAAGTCGAACGGGCCCCCACCCTGCCGCCCGATCCCCGACGGCATTTTGTTGCGCTGGATCCGCACCGTTTCGACAGCGAGACCGACTTCCTCTCCACGCTCAATGCCACCCTGGCCAGACAGCCTGCCGACAGGCGCAATGTCCTGATCTTCGTGCACGGCTTCAATACAGCATTCGACGGCGCGCTGTTCCGGATCGCGCAGTTCGCGCATGACATCGACTATCCCGGGATCGTTGTCCTGTTCACATGGCCGTCGCGCGGCGATGCGACGGAATATCTCTATGATCTGTCCAGCGCGCTGACTGCCCGGGACGATCTTGTGCGCACGTTCGATCTGCTCAGCCGAAGCAATGCGGTCAGCGGCGACATCGTTGCCCATTCAATGGGCAACATCCTGACCGTGGAGGCGCTGCGACAGGGGGTGCTGGAAGGCACGCTGGGCCTCGATGAAAAGGTCAACCACATCGTCCTGGCATCGCCCGACATCGACATCGACCTGTTCGAAAAGCAGGTCGGACGCCTGCCGGTGGATGCATATGATTTCTACGTCATTATCTCGCGAGACGACAAGGCGCTGGCCCTGTCGCGGTTCCTGTCCGGCGGCGTTGCCCGGGTCGGTGCCGCAGAAATTGAGGCTTTCGATCGGCTCGGCCTGACCGTGGTCGATTTGACCGAATTGGATGACGGTGATTCCTCGCACACCAAATTCGCAGGCTCACCGGCAATCGTGAAGGCCATCCGCGCCGACCTCAACGAAGGTTTCTCGGCCGCCACGCAGGAAAACGCGCCGCCCGGCGTGCGAATCATCGGACGTGTCGTGGGTCGCGCATCGCAAGCCAGATAGGCGCTCCGATTTGCAGAAAAACGCTGAAAGGCCCCGGTTGGAGACCACGCCGGGCGCCGAACGAGAGCAGCAAGAATCCCTCATAATCTCTGAAAAACGAACGCTTTTTCGCAATATTCGGTACACCGCGCCGCGCAAGTCAAACGCACACGGTGACGGCACCCGTGTCCGCGAAACCAAATCTTAAGGCTTGCGGAACACATACTGAACATGTAGTGTTATGTTCCTGATTTGTACTCGAATAGGGATCCTGCTCGTGCTCACACGAAAACAACACGAACTGCTGATGTTCATTCACGAGCGGCTCAAAGAATCCGGCGTTCCGCCGTCGTTCGATGAAATGAAGGACGCGCTCGATCTGCGGTCCAAATCGGGGATTCACCGTTTGATCACGGCGCTTGAAGAGCGCGGGTTTATCCGACGCTTGCCGAATCGGGCGCGCGCGCTTGAGGTGATCAAACTGCCTGAGGGCAGCACACGGAGTTTGGCTACGTCGGGTCGACGCTTCGAACCGGCGATCATCGAAGGATCGCTCGGTCGTAAGCCGGCCCCGTCTCCCAAACCGGAGCCGGAACAGGCCGGGTCTGTGTTCGTTCCCGTCATGGGCCGGATTGCGGCCGGCGTGCCGATCGAGGCGATCCAGACGCAATCCCATCTGGTGAGCGTTCCTCCCGAACTGCTGCGCAAGGGCGATCACTATGCGCTTGAAGTGCGCGGCGATTCGATGATCGAGGCCGGCATTCTCGACGGGGATACGGTGCTCATACAACGCACCGACACAGCCGAGACCGGAGACATTGTCGTGGCGCTGGTCGACGGCGAGGAAGCCACCCTGAAACGGCTGCGCAAGAAAGGCGGCTCGATCGCCCTGGAAGCCGCAAACCCGGCTTTTGAAACCCGTATTTTCGGTCCGGACCGCGTCGCGATCCAGGGTCGGCTCGTTGGTCTCATCCGGCAGTACTGACGGGTAATTCCTGCATGCCCGATCAGGGCATGCCGGGTCGTTGAGCCTGATCGAGAAAAGGCGTCGGATCGTGCCACGGTCGGGTGGATTTGCCACGGGCCGGTGTGACGAGCGGGCGACCTTCTTCGTCGAACGATATGGACACCGCGCCGGTGCGCTCCAATCGGTTCCGGTCGAGAACCACCGAAGGACGGGGACAAAAGTCCGGAACACGGTGACGGGTGACAAGGATATCCGCGCGGTGACAATCCTCCCACATCGCCTCGCGTTCGAGTGAAAGCGCAATCACCTGGGTGGCTGCTGTTTGTCCGATCGGGCCGACCGGCAGATTGTAGGTACATCCGTTTGAATCGCACGCCACGCCGTCCGCAAGGCTTCGGTCGCGTTCGGACCGATTGTCGGCGTGTGCCCGGAGCCAGATGCGCGCCTCGAAGGCCGCCGTTCCCTTGCGCAGGATTGAAACCGGTCCGGATGCGGGTCGGACAGCGATTGCCTCGCCGGTGCGGCTGACCAGAACGTCCGGGACGGATGCAAGTGGCGCGACGGACAGCCCGAGAGCAATGAAACCCAGCCCGGCCCATCGCAGTCCTGTCCGCCAGATCGTCATCCACAACAGCCCGGCGGCGGCCAGAACCGGCGTAAGCAACGGAATCAGGCCGGTATATTCAACGCCTTCGGACAATCCCGCGACCCAGTGGGCAAGGCTCGTGACGGATTGGATTCCAATCCCCATCAGCCAAAAGAACGGCAGATCCAGACCGAAGGGAATGGCCAGACAGGCCATAAGACCCATCGGCATGATCACAAGACCGACAATCGGCATGGCCAGCAGATTGCCCAACAGGCCGAGCGGTGCCAGCGTATGAAAGTGATAGGCCGCAACTGGTCCGGTGGCGGCACCGGCAAGGAAGGACGTGACCAGCAGGCCGAGCGCGTAGAGCCGGATACCACCCCAAACCCGGACCGGAAGGCTCGCGGCGGCATCAACCCGCGCTGGAAGGCGCGCCGTCACCCATTCCGACAGGCCGATCAACGCGCAAGCCGCCAGAAAGGACATCTGAAAGCTCGGTCCCATAACGGTATGCGGGTAAATCAGGGCGACGACAAAGGCGGCGACGGCCAGCGTGCGCATCGTGAGAGCGGGACGGTCGAGAAAGACTGCAAAGAATGCGACGGCGACCATGATGAATGCCCGCTGGGTCGCAACGCTCGCTCCGGAGATCAGCAGGTAACCAAGGCCGGCAAGAAGCGCGATACCCGCCGCCCATTTCTTGACCGGCCAGTCCAGGGCAAGCCGCGGCGACAGCGCAAGCAGGGCCCGGGTGACCCAGAACACCGACCCGGTCAACAGCACCATATGCAGGCCGGAAATCGCGAGGATGTGGGCGAGCCCGGCTATTCTCAGATCCTCCGCAACGGCTTCCGGAATCGCCTGGCGCTGTCCGACAATCAATGCCTGCGCTATCGTCCCCTTCTGGCCCGGAAGAGATGCGGCAATACGATCCGCAAAGGCCGTGCGAAACCGTTCGATCGATGCCTGAAGGACCGCCAGGCCGGCCTGCTCGGTCTGTGCCTTTGGCACAACCGACACGGACCCAATGACGAATCCTCCAGCCCCGCGCCGGTCGAAATAGGCGGACCGCGAGAAGTCGAAACCGCCTGGATAGACCGGACCCGATGGCGGTTGCAGGCGGGCCCGGAAGGAAACCGTCGTGCCGGGCCTCAGTTGACCGGCGTTGCGGCGCGCGGAAACCCGGATCCGAGCCGGCAGGGCTGCTTCCGCAAGACCCTCGATTGCTATGGGCCGCACCGTCAGGCGCAAGCGGTTGCGTTTGGCAGGCTCCACCCTTTCAAGCGTCCCGATCACTGACGCAAAAAGAGTCCCGTCGATGCGCGGTGCCAGATCGCGATCCGTTTCATGTTTTGCCGCGGCCATGCCGGACAGAAAGAGAAAGAGACAGGCCGCACCCGCATAGGACCGGCCAGTCGTGGCCAAGCGCCACGCGACGCCAGCCGCAAGCGCAGCACTGGCATAGAACGCTATTGCGGCCGGTTCGTTCGGAAGGAAAAAATAGCCGGCGATACCGGCAATCAAGACCACCGGTGCCCACAGGGCCGGGCGGCCGAAATCCTGTTCTTCCTTCAGGCACCGCAACAGGGATTGCCAGACACTCTCGACGCGAAAGCGGAACCGACGCGACGGATCCCCAAGATCCCGCAGAAGACCGGAAGTCCAGGCCGCGTTGTCCGACCCGGTTCCAGACCTGTTTGCACTCTGATCGACATCCTGCCCAAAGGGCCGGTTCATGCGCTTCCCCTGATACGCGGGGTCGTTCGTGGCCCGTGTTGATGGCCTGTCCGGTCTTACTGATATCGGATCCGGACCGCTGCGCCCCCCGGTAGCGGCGGTCCGGACAGTATGCTACAGCGACGCGACAACCGCCAAACCCTCCCTCATTCCACCTGCAAAGGATCAACCGGTCGATGAGCGCGCCTGTAGTCTGTCGATTTGCCCCCTCGCCTACCGGTTTCCTGCATATCGGCGGGGCACGCACGGCCCTGTTCAACTGGGCATACGCTCGGGGCCGTGGTGGAAAGCTGGTCCTGCGCATCGAAGATACGGACCGGGCGCGATCGAGCGAAACAGCGGTTGCAGCTATCCTGGACGGCCTGACCTGGCTCGGGCTGGACTGGGACGACGAACCGGTTTCGCAGTTCTCCAGAGCGGCCCGCCACCGCGAAGTGGTCGAAACTTTGTTGGAAAGCGGACGCGCCTATCGGTGTTACATGACGCCGGAGGAATTGTCCGATGCGCGCGAGGCGGCACAAAGGGCCGGCTCGGCGTTTCGCTATGACGGACGCTGGCGGGATCGGGATCCGGCCGACGCGCCGCCGGGCGTCGACCCTGTGATCCGTCTGAAGGTCCCGCAGGACGGTGAGACCGTAATCGAGGATCGTGTCCAGGGCCGCGTCGCGGTACCGAACAAGAGCCTCGACGATTTTGTCATTCTGCGCTCCGACGGAACTCCGGTCTATCTTTTGTCGGTCGTTGTCGACGATCACGACATGGGCATTACCCATATCATTCGCGGTGACGACCACCTCACCAATGCGGCCAAACAATCGCTTCTGTTTGAAGCGCTCGACTGGCCGGTACCGGTGATGGCGCATATTCCGCTGATTCACGGACCGGACGGCGCCAAACTGTCGAAACGTCACGGCGCGCTTGGAATCGAGGCCTATCGGGATATGGGCTATCTGCCGCAAGCCCTGCGCAATTACCTGGCACGGCTCGGATGGAGCCACGGCGATGACGAAATCTTTTCGACCGACGACCTGCTTGCCTGGTTCGATCTTGACGGGATCGGTAAAGCGCCGGCCCGAATAGACTTCAAAAAAATGGAAAACGTCAACGCGCACTACCTGCGCGAATCCGAGGACGAAGGCTTGGCGGATGCCCTTGGGCAATGGATCGTTCCGAACACCGACAGGGCTGCGTTCGAAAAACACCGAACCCGGCTCATCGCTGCCCTACCGCTCCTGAAAACCCGCGCCAAGACGCTTGTAGACCTCTATGAAAGTGCCGGTTTTCTGATCGCTGATCGCCCGCTCGTCCTTACGGAAAAGGCGGCCGGGCTGATCGACGCGGACGGACAGCGCATCCTTACCGAATTGCGCGCGGCGTTCGCTGCGCTTGCAGAGTGGAACCGGGAGGCCATCGAGCAGGCCGTGACCGCGTTCGTGGAGCAGGAAGGCGCCAAATTCGGGAAGATCGCACAACCTGTACGAGCGGCCTTGACAGGGAGCACGGCGTCGCCCAGCATTATCGATATCTTGACGATCCTCGGCCGCGACGAATCCATCGGCCGCCTTGAGGATTGTGTATCCGGGACAGTGCGTTAGGCAGAGGTCCAGGAGGCGTGCGGTGACAAAACCACGCCTCATACCCTTGTCCTATTGCAGTGCAGCAGCCTATCGGGTACCCACCGGGAGGAAAAGCCGGAGACAGACAGGGGCACGGTTCGCCGGGCGGGCGACCCGAGGTCGAAACACTGGATTCGAGAGGGAAGCACCATGACGGCAGAAACGGCAAAACTCACGATCGGCGGCGAGTCTTGGGACCTTCCGGTTCTCAAAGGATCCGTGGGTCCCGATGTTATCGATATCAGCAAGCTTTACGGTGCGTCAGGCCGCTTCACCTACGACCCGGGCTTCACCTCAACGGCATCCTGCGAATCGGAAATCACCTATATCGACGGCGATAATGGCGTGCTCCTGTATCGCGGTTATCCGATCGAACAATTGGCCGAACACGGCGACTTTCTGGAGACCTGCTATCTGCTGCTTTACGGCGAGTTGCCGACGCAGGCTCAAAAGGAAGACTTCGACCACCGGGTCACCTATCACACGATGATCCATGAGCAGATGTCGCGGTTCTTCTCCGGATTTCGCCGCGACGGGCACCCGATGGCGATCATGGTCGGCGTTGTCGGCGCACTGTCGGCCTTTTATCACGATTCAACGGACATTTCCGACCCACATCAACGCATGGTTGCAAGCCTGCGGATGATCGCAAAGATGCCGACGATCGCGGCGATGGCCTACAAATACCATGTTGGCCAGCCCTTCGTTTACCCGTTGAATACGCTCGATTATTCGTCGAATTTCCTGCGCATGTGTTTCTCGGTTCCGTGTGAGGAATATGTGGTGAACCCGGTGTTCGCCCGCGCGATGGATCGGATTTTTATCCTGCATGCCGACCACGAACAGAACGCCTCGACATCCACCGTGCGCCTTGCGGGCTCGTCCGGTGCCAATCCGTTTGCCTGCATCGCCGCCGGCATCGCCTGCCTCTGGGGCCCGGCGCATGGCGGCGCCAACGAAGCGGCGCTCAACATGCTCGCGGAAATCGGTTCGGCCGATCGCATTCCCGAATATGTCGAGAAGGCCAAGGACAAGAACGATCCGTTCCGGCTGATGGGTTTCGGCCACCGCGTCTACAAGAATTACGACCCGCGGGCCCGGATCATGCAAAAGACGTGTCACGAAGTTTTGTCGGAGCTTGGGCTGCAGGACGACCCGCTTTTGGAAGTCGCGATCGAACTGGAAAAAATCGCTCTGAACGACGAATACTTCGTTGAGAAGAAACTCTACCCGAACATCGATTTCTATTCCGGCATCACGCTGCGGGCCCTTGGGTTCCCGACGAACATGTTCACCGTTTTGTTCTCGCTGGCGCGAACTGTCGGCTGGATCGCGCAATGGAAAGAAATGGTCGAGGACCCCTCCCAGAAGATCGGCCGGCCGCGGCAATTGTACAGCGGCGCCGTACAACGCGACTATCAGAGCATTTCGCAACGCTGAGCCGATACCAGCGGCGGTGACGTGCCCGCCGGGCGCTCTTGCTTCGGCAACACAATAAGGGGATCAGGCGGTCGGCGCAGCCGGTCGCCCGCCTCGGGCGATTTCCACGACTACACGCGCTGCCGTTTGTGCGGGCCGTGCGCCGTCATCCAGGCGCATGAGTGCGTCCAGTTTTTCAAAGGCCGTAAGCTGACGCTGACGGGCCGGACCGTCGGACAGGAGCTCCCGCAATGCCTTTTCGAGGTCTGCCGGGTTCGCCCGTTCCTCTATCAGTTCCGGCAGGACCGCGTCGTCCAGGATGATGTTCGGCAAAGAGATGACCGGCGTAATACCGGTAATCCGACGCAGCGTCGCATAGACAAAATCGACCTTGTAGGCGACGACGGTCGGCACCCCGGCGAGCGCCAGTTCCAGCGTGACCGTGCCGGAGGCGGCAAGCGCGGCATGCGCCTGGCGAAAGGCCCGAAGCTTTTCTTCTTCGCCGGACAGCACGGTCGGACTGACGGGCCAGGAGGCGACCGCCTCGCGTATTTCGTCCTCCAGATGTTCGACGGCAGGAAGCAGGATTTCCGGCTCGACGCCGTTTTCGGCAAGCCGCTGCAACGTGGCGGAAAAGGGCGCAAGCAGACGGCTGGTTTCGCTGCGGCGGCTGCCCGGGAGCACAAGCAGGACCGGACGGTCCGCGTCCTCGAACGCAACCCGTTCACCCGGACCTGGGCGCAGATCGTCCAGACGATCGAGGATCGGATGGCCCACATAGGTGCAGGGCGGACCGTTCAGGCGCCGATGCACGGCCGGTTCGAACGGCAGGATGGCGAGCAGGTGATCGACGTAGCGTGCCATCTTGGCCGCGCGGCCGGAGCGCCAAACCCATACGCTTGGCGAGACATATCCGATGATGGGTATCGAGGGGTGGCGGGCCCGCACCCGCGCCGCGACCCGGTGGGTGAAGTCCGGGCTGTCGATGATCACAATCGCATCCGGACGAAAGGCTTCGATTGCCGCGACGCATTGCGAGATGCGCCGCATCAGGGTCGGAAGCCGGGCGACAACGGCTGTGAACCCCATCACGGCAATGTCTGAGAGCGGAAACAGGGGGGCCAGCCCCTGCTGTTTCATCCGGTTTCCGCCGGACCCTGCAATCTCGACCGGTCCACCGGTAAGCTCGCGAACAGCCGCGATCAGGTCAGCCCCGAGGTGATCGCCGGATTCTTCGCCGACAACAAAGAACAGTTTCATGGCGTTTCCGGCACGATCGCACCCGATGGAGCGTCCGGCCCCAAAGCGGCTTGGTCGCATGACACGATGAACAGACCGGCGTCCCGAGCACGTTTTATGCAGTCCGACCTTGACGCGATGACGACGGAACCGGCCGAGATCGCTATGCCGGACAGCCCTGCCCTGGCGCATCCCTCCACGGTCTGGGGACCGATGACGGGCATGTCGACCCGCAAATCCTGCTGGCGTTTGGCCGCCTTGATCAGCACGCCGGTCCCAGGCTTCCAGGGAACGCGGCGCGCGTCGCGCAATTGCGCGACCCGTTCCAGCATGGCATCGGTGCCCTCTGCCGCTTCGACCGCTGCGATCCGCCCCTGACCGATAACCAGCGATTGCCCGACATCGAAAGCAGCCATGGCATTCAGCGCAGCAAACCCGGTTTCGATGTCTTCCCGCTCCGTGGCGGAGGGTTTCCGACCGACATGCAAACCCGGTGCGGCAAGCAGGCCTGGCGCGACATCGGCCAGACTGACGACCTGATAGCCGCCGCTTTCGAAAAATCCGATCACCTTGCGCAGCACACTGTCATCGCCGCCCGCCATGGTCGTCAGCAAGCGCGGTAACCAGCGAATTGTTTCAAAGTCGCCAACCAGGGTGCGGAAATCCGGCCGGCGGGAAATCGAGCCGATCAACAGAACCTTTTTCGCCCCGGTCCGTTCCAATGCGGAGATCAGCCGGCCGATCTGGCCCCACTTGAGCACGTGGTCGGCGAGTGCGACGACTTCCGGAATGCTCTCGCCTTCAAGCGCAATGACGCCTCCGAGGCGACCGCTCGAGCGGGCTTCCTCGATGCACTCCAGCGCGAGCCTGCCACCGCAGGCTATGATGGCAATGGAGTCGGAACTATCCATAACGTTCGGTCGTTGAGAGACATCGTCGGCAGACCGACAATCGGCAAGTCAGGCTTCCCGGGAAACGCGTGGCGTGCACAAGGCCCGGTCGGAAGCTTCTCTGATGAAGCCGACGATCATCATCACGAGTTTCTGGTCGGAAAAGGTCCGTTCGACGTCATCAAGACGTTCTTTCAACGTGCCCTCCTCGGCGAACAGCATGCGATAGGCCTTGCGCAACCCGTGGATCTGTTCACGGTCGTAATTGTGCCGCTTGAGGCCGACGATGTTCAAGCCGCCGAGATGCGCACGGTTTCCAAGCACCGAACCGAATGGGATGACGTCGTTTTCCACACCGCTCATGCCGCCGATAAAGGCGTGGGACCCAATGCGGACAAACTGGTGTACCGCACACAGACCGCCCAGGATGGCGTAATCGGCGACCTTGACGTGGCCGGCAAGCGTCGCGTTATTGACCATGATCACGCTGTTGCCGACCTTGCAATCATGCGCCACGTGGGAGCCGGTCAAGAGGAAACAATTATCCCCGATCTCGGTGCTGCCGCCGCCGCCCTTGGTGCCGGTGTTGATCGTGACATGTTCGCGGATGACGGTGTTGGAGCCGATCGTCAGCGACGTCTCCTCGCCGGCAAACTTCACGTCCTGGGGTATCGTGCCGATGCTGGCGAAGGGAAAGATCGTGGTGCCGGGGCCGATATCCGTGTTGCCGTCAATCACCACATGGGATTTGACCGAAACCCCGTCAGCGAGCGCAACACGTGATCCGATAATGCTGTAGGGCCCGACGGAAACGTCGCTTCCGATCCGGGCGCCGTCCTCGACGATTGCCGTCGGGTGGATGGTGGTCGCCATGTTATTCTTCAGCCAGCATTGCTGTCAGTTCCGCTTCGGCTACTCGCACATCACCCACCTTTGCTTCGCACTGGTATTTCCAAACCATGCCGCGCTTTTTCAGTTTCTGGACGTGATAGGTCAGGACGTCGCCGGGCGCCACCGGCTTGCGGAACTTGCACTTGTCTATCCCAAGAAAATACACCAGCGTCGGCGGGCGTTCAGACCCCAGACTGTGCAGGCAGATCGCTCCGGCGGTCTGCGCCATGCCCTCGACAATGAAGACACCGGGGAAGATCGGCGTCGACGGGAAATGCCCCTGAAACTGAGGCTCGTTGATCGTGACGTTCTTAATTCCGATCGCAGAATTGTCCGAATCGACATCGACGATCCGATCGACCAGCAAAAACGGATACCGGTGCGGCAGGATGTCGAGCAACCGCATGATATCGAGTGTGTCCAGATCGGAGTTGCCTTCGGATGCCATCGTCTGTTCTCGCTCGTTCCTGTTCTCTTGTGCCGGCGGTTTCGACCCTGCAATGCGGGTCGGACCAAGCCGGCGGTCCGCTTCAGATCCTTGTGAGGTCTGAGGATGATTGATGTCGGATACGGTGAATGAGGATCGTTTCAGGCACCGTGCATCGCCCCGTGATAGCCCACTTTCGGTTTTTCACAAAACGGGTTTGCAGCGCCGACACCGCTTCGCGCTGATACAGTGCTGCGTCACGGTGTGTCCGGCTCTTCGGACCCGTCACCGCCCTTCTGGGCCAGTTTTTTCACGACGGCATATTCGCGCATCCATGTTCGCACAGGTCGTGCGGGTGTGCCGCCCCAGCGGGCACCGGGCGGCACGTTTCCGAGCACGTTCGATGTGCCGGCGATCTGCGCTCCCATGCCGATCGTGATGTGGCCATTGACCCCGACCTGTCCGCCAAGCACAACAAAGTCCTCAAGCGTAGCGCTTCCGGAGATCCCGGTCAGACCGACGATGATGCAATGGCGCCCGATCGCCACGTTGTGGCCGATCTGGACAAGGTTGTCGATCTTGGTGCCTTCACCAACAATCGTGTCGCGGTTGGTGCCTCGGTCGATTGTCGTGTTCGCGCCGATCTCGACGTCGTTCTGGACCAATACGCGACCGATTTGCGGGACTTTGACATGCCCGTCAGCCCCCATTGAGAAGCCGAAGCCGTCCTGGCCGATCCGCACGCCCGGATGCAGGATGACACGATCTCCCAGAAGACAGGCCTGAAGCGTGGCACCGGGGCCGACAAAACATTCGCGCCCGATGCTGACCTTCTCGCCGACGATCGCGTTGGCAGCGATAACCGACCCGGATCCGATTTCCGCTCCGGCGCCGACAACAGCCCCGGGTTCGACGGTCACGCTCTCCTCCAGGCGCGCTTCGGAGTGCACGAACGCGCCTTGCGAGATCGTACCGTCTGCCGGCGCGACAAAGCCGCGGGCGCCCACGGAAGTCGGATAGAAGTATTGTGCGGCTCTTGCGTAAGCCCGATAGGCATCGCCGGCTTCAAGAACCGCGATGGTGTCCGGAACCCGGCCGACAAGCCGCTTTGCCGCAAAGATCGCCGACGCACCGGTGCCGGCAAGATCCTTGATGTAGCGCGGATTGTCGACGAACGTGATTTCCCCGGCATGCGCCTGGCCGATTGGACCGATGCCGGAAATCGTCATCTCCGGTGTGCCGGCGGCAATCGTACACCCCGTCATGTCCGCCAGTTCGGCTAACGTCACGGGAATGGCCCGTGCAAAGAAGGACTCTGTGCTCATGGCGTTGTGGGCTTCAGATTTGTGTTGTTGGCGATCCGCCGTCGCGGTGCATGGATGGTCGATGAACCGGCAAGTCGCGCGATGCGGAACCGCTCTAGATTTAAGCGAGGACGACCTGCATGTCGGCTATGCGCCGAAGCGGTTTCATTGTCGCGTCATCCAGGTGCGGGTCAGGCCGCAGATCGGCAGAGACCGTTAGAATTGGGTGCCGCCGCCGATCCGGAACAATTGTTTTTCATCGAAGGTTTCGTCAAGCAGCGGGAAACCGAAATCTGCCCGGAGCGGTCCCAACGGCGAATCCCACAGGATACTCACACCGGCCGAAGCCCGGAGTGACGTGTCGTCACCGAGTATGGTCACCCCGAGATCCGTCGTGGATTGCGGATCCGGATCATACAAGGTCCCGACATCCGCAAAGACAGCGCCCGTAAAGCCGAGTTCCTTCGGCAAGAGCGGAACCGGGAAGATCACTTCCGCCGTGCCGGCAACAAACACCCGACCGCCAAGCGGGTCCAGGGTGGTCGCGTCACGCGGACCGATGCCCTGCGGTTCGAAGCCGCGGATCGTTTCGCCGCCTTTGAAGAAGTGATCCGGCAATCGCAGCCGTTCGCCGATGCCGCGGATGTATCCGCCCTTGACCTTCAAAGCACCGACGATGCCCTGGTCCGGCCAGATTTCCCTGTACGCATCCGCCGACAATTCCGTGCGGATATACGAAACGTCTCCGCCCAGTCCTGCAAAATCCTGCCTGAACACGACATAGAAACCGTCGCGGGTCAGTCTGCTCCGGTCGCGCGTATCATAGATGAGCGAATACCCGACGATCGAAGAAAGGGTTTCGCCAATGGAATCCTGGACCGCCAACGAAACCTCGTCATCCGCAAGATTGCCGTTGGTCAGGGCAGCCGGGACGGACAATTCACGTTGGAAAATCTCGTATCGTGTCGTCAGGTTAAAGTTTTCACGCAGGGGCAGAATGAAACTGATAGACCCGCCGGTCGTGTCTTCTTCGTATTGGCGGAAATCGGTTTCCTCGAATGTCCGACGGTAGATCGAAAATCCAGCGTTGATCCGGCGACCGAGGAAGTATGGCTCGCGGAAGGTCAGCTCGTAATTCTGCGTCGTCTCGCCGACACCGGTCGCGACGCGAAGGAACTGACCGCGTCCCAAAAGGTTGCGTTCGGAAATCGATATGTCGCCGATAATGCCGTCGGCGGTCGAGTAACCCGCACCGAAGGACAATTCACCGGTCGACTGCTCTTCGACCAGCACAGTGATGATCACCTGGTCCGGCGCACTGCCGCGTTCGGTGAGGATCTTGACGCTTTCGAAGAACCGCAATTCGTTCAGGCGCCGCTCGGCCTTGTCGAGCAGGATCCGGTTGAAAGCGTCGCCTTCGGCGAAATCGAATTCCCGGCGTATCACAAAGTCCCGTGTCCGCGTATTGCCGCGGATCCGGATCCTCTCGACATATGCTCGCGGGCCTTCGTCCACAAAATATGTCAGAGAAATCGTTCGGTTTTCGAAATCACGCTCGACCCGCGGCCTGATTCGAGAAAACGCGTAGCCGTCCGCGGCAATGGCGACCGACAGATCCTCCATCGACCGCTCGACCGCGTTCGAATTGTAGGTCTGACCGGGTTTTGTCTGCACGACGTCCAGCAATTGTTCCGGATCGACGTCGGTCAGCGAGGTCTGGACGTCAACGTCCGCAAACTCGTACTTTTCGCCTTCATCGACCGTGAAGGTGATGAAAAACACGTTGCGTTCACGATCGAGATCGGCCACCGCCGAAACCACACGGAAATCAGCATATCCCTTGCTGAAGTAGAACCGGCGGAGCAATTCCTGGTCCGAGTTCAACCGGTCGGGATCGAAGGAGTCGGTGGTTCTGAGAAAGCCGAGCAAACCGGTTTCGCGCGTGCGAAGCAGATCGCGCAAGCGCGTGTCGCTGAAACGACGATTGCCGATAAACGTGATGCGGGCCACTTCGGTCTTGGGGCCCTCGGTGATCGTGTAAACCAGATTCACGCGGTTTTGCGGTAACTGGATGATCTCCGGCTCGACGGTAGCGCGGAAACGTCCCGCGCGCCGATAGACTTCAAGAAGGCGTTGGGTATCGGCCTGGACGCCGGCACGCGTGTAAACCGATCGTTCCTCAAGCCGAACCTGCGTCTTGAGGATCTCGTCCTTGATCTTCTTGTTGCCCTCAAACGAGATCTGATTGATGACCGGGTTTTCGTCGATCACCACGACGAGCGTCGACCCCCTGGTCACCAGATCGACGTCGTCGAATAGGCCGGTCTCGAACAATGCCTTGATCGACGCATCGAGTTCGAATGTGCCGAAAGGCACGCCGGGCGTGATGGTCAGGTAGCTCTTGATGGTCTCTTCGGACAGCCGCGTGTTGCCTTCAACTACGATCGAGTTGACGACGGCTGCGAAGGACGTACCCGCGAACGCCAGAACGGCACATACGGTGATGATGCTGGTCCGCAGAAACCGTGCGGCGATCCGGAAGGACCAGTCAGGTACAAAAGGCATCAGCAAGTACGACCTGTCATGTTTCACTTGTTTCGGTATTCGACCATTACCGAGTCGATAACCGTATACTTTGTTTGCCTTTTTACAGGCTTTTCGGAAGTGCGCAAGGCGAGGAATCCGCACCTTGGGATTTCGTGATCCTGCGTTGCCCTTCCGCCACGCGAGCACCTCGCTCACCCGGATTCGCCGGACAAACGACGGCTAGCTGACTATGTGCAGAATGTCGTTCCACGTTGCAAAAACCATGAGCATGAGCACCAGCGCCAACCCGACGCGAAAACCGATATCCTGCATGCGTTCGCTGAGCGGCCGTCCCCTCACCGCTTCATATGCATAATACATGAGGTGTCCGCCATCGAGCATGGGAATGGGAAACAGGTTGATCAATCCAATGCTGACGGACAACAGGGCGGCCAGGTTGATCAAAGCCATGAAACCAAGCGTGGCGACCTGGCCGGAGACCTGGGCGATGCGGACAGGACCACCGAGATTCCTGGGAGATTCTCTGCCCGTAATGATCCCTGAGAGGAATGTGATCGTGCGTTCGACGATAAAGAAGGTTTCCTGGGTGCCGGCGACCACAGCCTGGGGAAGCGTGTAGCTCTGGACGATAATATCGTCCTGGGAAATGCTGCGGTGAACGCCGAGCACACCGATCGACTGCTTGTTTCCGAACCGATCGACGATTTCCTGGCGCTCCGGCGTGATCTCGATCAACACGAGTTCGTCAGCCCGGCGGATTTCCACCATGAGCGGCAGACCGGCGCTTGTGCTGACGATGCGCTGCAGGTCCAGAAAGCTCTCGATCTGCTTGCCGTCGATCGACAGAATGAGATCTCCGGATTGCAGGCCGGCCTGTTCCGCCGCGCTGTTTTCCACAACCTTGTCGACAAGCGGGGCCGAGACCTGTTTGCCGTTAATCGCAAAGACCGTCGTGAAAATCACGATTGCGAGAAGAAAGTTGGCCAGCGGACCGGCTGCAACGACCGAGGCGCGCGCCCATAACGGCTTGGTGTGGAAGGCTTTTGCGCGCTCCTCTTCGGTCATCGCTTCGATCACCGATCGGTCCGGCGTACTCGCCTCTCCCGAATCTCCGGAAAACTTCACATAGCCGCCCAGCGGGATGAGAGAGACACGCCACCGCGTGCCCTGCCGGTCGGTCCAGCCAACCAGCTCGCGCCCGAAACCGACCGAGAATGTCTCGACGCCAACGCCGCACCAACGCGCCACCAGGAAATGCCCGAGCTCGTGAAAAAACACCACGACCGTGAGGACAAACAGGAACGGTATGCCGTAGCCGAGGACCAGCGTGGCAATCCACCCAAACATTTCCATCATTGACACCTGTCCGGTTGAGGAATCGTCGCTTATCAGGAGAAGCTTAAAATTCGTTGACCAAAGCTCTTGCCTGGCTTCGGGCCCATTCATCCATGGCAAAGACATCGGCAATGTCGGCGGGGGTTTCAACCATGCCGCCGGCTTCTGCGCGGTTCATTGTCCGTTCGACGAGCCGTGCAATCTCGGTAAAGCCGCTCCGTCCCTCTAGAAATGCTTCGACGGCAATCTCGTTGGCCGCATTCAGCACGATCGGCATTCCCGGACCGGCCGCCATGGCCGCGAGCGCCAGGCCGAAGGCCGGAAACCGCTCGACATCGACCGGCTCGAAGGTAAGCGAGCCGAGTGTGGCAAGATCAAGGCGCTCGCACGGGGTCGGAGCCCGACGCGGCCAATTGAGACAATAGGACAAAGGCCCGCGCATGTCGTGCGGCCCGAGCTGGGCCAGGACCGAACCGTCAATGTAGCGCACGAGGCCGTGCACGATCGATTGGGGGTGCACGATGGCTCCGAGCTTGTCCGCACCGACTGGAAAAAGATGCGCCGCCTCAATAACTTCCAGGCCCTTGTTCATCAGGGTGGCCGAATCGATGGTGATTTTGGCGCCCATCGACCAGTTCGGATGTTTCAGCGCCTGAGCCGGCGTCACGGATTTCATGTCATCGTAGGTGAACGTGCGAAAAGGCCCACCCGATGCGGTCAAGAGGATTTCGGCGATAGACGCTTCATCATTGTCCGCGATCGCCTGAAACACGGCATTGTGTTCGGAATCGACCGGCAGGAGGCGTGCCCCGGCTGTCTCTGCCCGATCGGTGAACAAGGATCCGGCGGCGACCAGGCATTCCTTGTTGGCCAAGGCGATCGTGGCGCCCTGGTCGACGGCGGCCAGCGTGGGTTTCAGCCCGGCAAACCCGATAATGGCAGCAACGACGAGATCGGCCGGACGGCCTGCAGCCTCGACAAGACCGTCGACGCCGCAAAGCGCCTCGACGGAACTGCCTGCGAGGCGCTGCTTGAGCTCGTCATACCGCGTCTCGTCGACGATCACCGCCACTTCGGCTCGGGTCCTGAGCGCGGTTGCTGCGAGTTCTTCGACATTTGTGCGTGCCGTGACCGCGACGACTTCATAGGCTTCGGGATGCCGTTCGATGAGATCCAGGGTGTTGCGCCCGATCGACCCGGTCGCACCGAGCAGCGAAATACGGCGCACGAGCCCGTCGCCCGATCCGGCATTCAGCGGCTGCGCCGACGCTGCGATATCGTCCATACCTACAATCCCGCCTTCAATCCCGGCGTCGGTTGAAACAGGCTCGTTTCCAACGCCCAAAATGCCGCAGCCACCATGGCGGCGGCGAGGAAGCCGTCCAGTCGATCCAAGATGCCGCCATGGCCGGGTATCAGATTGCCGGAATCCTTGACGGAGAACATACGCTTGAAAGCGGATTCGAAAAGGTCGCCGACCTGCGTAGCAATCGACAGCAATGCAGCCAGTCCGATTGCACGAATATCCAGAACCGCGTCCGATACCGCGGTAAAGGCGATGCCTGCCGCAATTCCGAAGACCAGGCCGCCAATCGACCCCGACCATGTCTTTTTCGGGGAAATCGACGGCCAGAGTTTCGGTCCGCCGATCGTTCGACCGACAATATAGGCCGCCGTATCTGTCGCCCAGACCACGACCAGCAGGAAATAGATTTGCGAAATTCCGCCTTCACTCTGGCGCAGCACGATCAACGAAATGCAGGCCAGTCCGGAATAGGCGAGACCCGCGGCAATCCAACGGGCAGGCCGGCGCACCGACCCGACAACGAGCGCGACCAGCATGGCAAGGGCAAGCAGGGCCAGCCCGATTGCCAGGTGCTGGCTGCCGACCGCCAGCGCAGCGGCACCGATCGTGATCGAAAACAGCAGGCCTGAAAGCGGCCCCTCCGGGCCGCCGGCAATCCGGCACCATTCCGAGAAGACCAGGATCCCCATCACCGCAACGCCGAAAATGAAGACCCAGCCACCGAAAAAGGCAATGAGGACAACAAACGGAATCAGCACGATCGCCGAGGCCATCCGCACGTAGAAGTCGCGCAGACGGCCAGACGCGGCAGATGCCGGCGACTGTTCGGGTTCAAGTGTCATCGAAAACGCTCGTCCCGCTGCGCGGGTCCGTTAAGGCCGCGCCAAAAAGTCGGGTCAATCCGGTCTGAAACTTTGTCTGCTCCCATTCCTTCATAGGGAGGTCAGCCGTTTCCCGCCGGAAACCATGCTGTCGGCGTACCGCCGCTGTCTACCGGCACGATCGCCACCCTCTCTTTCCCCGGGGCGTACCGCCTTGCGCCCAATTTCCTGAAAGGCGGGCTTGCCAGCCATCCCACATGCACGTGTCGGGATGACGGCGTCCCATTTTATCCATGCGGACGGCGGATCCCGCACAGTTTGGCCCAGCGTCTCAGACCTGGGTGATCTCTTCTTCCTTTTCAGAGAGAATCTTGTCGATCGACGCGACCGTGCGATCGGTCATCTCCTGAACTTCATCGGCGTACAAACGATGATCGTCTTCGCTCATTGATCCGGACTTTTCCAGGCGTTTCAACGTGTCCATTCCATCCCGTCGGACGTGGCGCGCGGCAACCCTAGCCTGTTCGGCGTAGCGATGCGCCACCTTCACGAGTTCCTGCCGTCGTTCGGCGTTCAATTCGGGAATGGGAATGCGTAACAACGTCCCTTCAACGACCGGGTTCAGCCCGAGGCTGGATTCCCGGATCGATTTCTCGACCGCGCTGACCATCGACTTGTCCCACACCGTCAAGGAGATCAGACGCGGTTCCGGCACGCTGATCGTGGCCACCTGATTGAGCGGCATTTGGGCCCCATAGGCTTCGACGGTGATCGGATCGAGCATTGTGGCGGATGCGCGTCCGGTTCGCAGACTTGCAAGTTCATGGCGGAAAGCCGAGATCGCGCCGTTCATGCGGCGTTCCAGATCGTCGGTGTCCAAATAGTCTTCTTCAGTGCTCATGGCGCCTGGCGGCCTCCCACGTTTCTGGGTTCTTTTCGGGCCAAGCCGCTACCCGGAAACGGTCGTAGCCCGCCCGTTTCCGGAAACGACTGCGATCAATTCGCCTGGCTCATGGACGGAAAATACAACAATCGGGATCTGTCTGTCACGCGCCAGCGACACGGCGGCCGTGTCCATGACGGACAGGCCCCGTCTCAAGACCTCATCATGGGTCAAAGTGTCAAACCGTTCCGCGGTGGGATCTTTTTTCGGATCGGCGGAATAAATGCCGTCGACCTGGGTCGCCTTCAGGATGGCGTCGCACCCCATTTCCCAGGCCCGAAGGGCCGATGCCGTATCGGTGGAGAAGAACGGTGCGCCGACGCCGCCGCCAAAGAGCGTGACTGCGTTCTCCGACATCGATTCCAAGGCCGCGCGCTGTGTGAAACTCTCGCAGACCTCAGGGATGGCGAGCGCGGAAAAGGCTTCGGCAGCCACATCAAGGCTCCGAAAACACGCTTTCAGAGCAATTGCGTTCATCACCGTGCCCATCATGCCCATGTGGTCGGCGGTGACGCGATCGAGCCCGGTTTCTGCGAGTTGGGCACCGCGTATGTAATTGCCGCCGCCAACAACGACACCGACACCGACACCCATCCGCGCGACCGACGCGATTTCGCCGCAGATCCGGTTTGCGACGTCGGGCGCAATGCCGAACGGCTGATCGCCCATCAACGCCTCCCCTGACAGCTTGATCAGGACGCGGCGGTAAAGGGGTTCGGCCATGAAGCGGTGTTCCTGTGCCAGGTCACGGAAGCGATGATCGGCGGCCGCGCAAGGGGCGCGGCCCGCCAGGTCGGGATTGTAAGAGCCCTATTGGGCGGACATGGCCGCGACTTCGGCGGCAAAGTCGGTTTCTTCCTTTTCGATGCCTTCGCCGAGGCCGAAACGCACCATGCCGGTGATCTCGATCGGAGCGCCAGCAGACGTGGCGGCATCTTTCAAGGCCTGTTCAACCGTCTTATCGGTATCGACGACAAAGGCCTGCTTCAGGAGCACGACTTGTTCGTAGTACTTACGCAGCCGCCCTTCGACCATTTTTTCGACGATGTTGTCGGGCTTGCCGGATTCGCGCGCCTGTTCGGTGTAGACACCACGCTCCCGCTCCACGATCTCCGGATCGAGTTCCTCGACAGTGATTGCGAGAGGCGACGAGGCTGCCACGTGCATGGCAATCTGGCGACCGATTTCGTTCAGCTTGTCGGCCGCTGCAGCGGACTTCAACGCGACGAGCACACCGATCTTGCCCAGCCCCGGCGCTGCGGCGTTGTGGACGTAGCTGGCGACGGCGCCCTCGTCCACAGAGAGTACGGCGGTCCGACGCACGGTCATGTTTTCGCCGATTGTCGCGATGGCGTCCTTGACGTGCGCTTCCACCGTGTTCGACGATCCCGGATACGGTGCGCCCAAGAGTGCAGCCACATCGCCGTCGGCGGACAGCGAGGCCTGGGCGATGTTCGATGCAAGGGTCTGGAAGCTCTCGTTGCGGGCCACGAAGTCGGTTTCCGAATTCACTTCCACGACCGCTGCCTTGGCGCCATCGGTTGCGACTGCGACCAGCCCGTCGGATGCGACCCGTCCGGACTTCTTGTCTGCCGTCGAAAGGCCCTTGGTGCGCAGCCAGTCAATCGCCTGGTCCATGTCCCCGGAATTTTCCGCCAGAGCTTTCTTGCAGTCCATCATGCCGGCTCCGGTCTTTTCCCGGAGTTCCTTTACCATCGATGCTGAGATGCTCATTGTTCGCCTCGTTGTGAGTATGTTGTTCAGGTCGGCGTTATGCTTCGGCAGAGAAGTCCACAGCCTGCTGAACCCAGTTGTCGCGCTCGATGCGTCCCTTGAAGTTGAGGACCGCGTCGACCTTTTCGATGTCTTCCGGCGTGAATGCGGCGATCTGCGCGAACTTCGTGATGCCGAGCGCGTTCAGCTTGCCTTCCAGTGCGGGACCAACGCCGGAAATCTTCTTCAGGTCGTCGGCATCGCCTTCGGGAGCGACGAAAAGCGGTGTGATGTCCGTCGTATCGTCCCCACTTTCAGCGTCAGCCGTTTCTTCGACAACCGCCTCGGAGTCCTGAGCCGCCGGCGAGGCTTCGGGCTCGGCCGGTGCGGCGGCCCCGTTCGCCATCGGTGCGGCTTCTTCTACGAGGACCTCCTCGATCGGATTCTCGCTCGCACCCACATCCACGCCGATATCGCCCTGGCCCCTGGAAATACCGTCGAGCGCGGCGCGAGCAATCAGGTCGCAGTAGAACTGGATCGCCCGACCGGCATCATCGTTGCCCGGTACCGGGTATTCGATGCCTTCGGGATCGCAGTTCGAATCGACGATGGCAGCAACCGGAATGCCCAGACGCTTGGCTTCCTGGATGGCAATCGCCTCGCGGTTGGTGTCGATCACGAACAGCAGGTCGGGAATGCCGCCCATATCCTTGATGCCGCCGAGGTTGCGCTCCAGCTTGTCGCGTTCGCGATCGAGCCGCAGACGTTCCTTCTTGGTCAGGCCGGACGCGTCCCCGTCGAGCAATTCCTCGAGTTTGCGCAACCGCTGGATCGAGTTGGAGATGGTTTTCCAATTCGTCAGCATTCCGCCAAGCCAACGGGCGTTGACGAAGTACTGAGCCGAGCGGCGAGCCGAATCGGCGACGTAGGTCTGCGCCTGGCGCTTGGTGCCTACAAGCAGGACACGACCGCCATTCGCCACCGTATCAGATACCACTTTCAGCGCCTGGTGCAGGAGCGGTACGGACTGGGCGAGGTCAATGATGTGGATGTTGTTGCGTTCGCCGAAAATGTACGACGACATCTTCGGATTCCAGCGGTGAGTCTGGTGACCGAAGTGCACGCCAGCTTCCAATAGCTGACGCATCGAAAAATCTGGCAAAGCCATATCGATGGTATCCTTTTACCGGTTAGCCTCCGCGGGTCATGACAAATGTCACCGGACGGGGAATTCCCCTTGCCCGCGTGCGAGATGGCGCGCCTTATACGGCTGCTGTTTGTGCAACGCAACCCAATTCGCGAAAATATGCGTCTTTGCCGGTGCAGATTTCTGCTCCGACCAAGACGCGGCGCGTTTCGGCAAGGCGTCGCCGAAAGAGGGTCAGGTCAATTCGACCGACACCACGCCGTTAACCGCCCGCAGGGCGCTGGCCAGTTTGGGCGACACATCGTATTTTTCAGGCAACCTGACCTCGACTTCCTTGCCCGGCTCCTGAAGCAGCATGATCACGCTCACTCCCACCGGTCCGCTGTCGCGCAGGTATTTCGACACGCTGGCGAGCGGTTGCGATTCCCGCAAGAAGATCCGCAAATCCGTCGTCCCGCCTGCCGACGCCTCTTCGAGCGACTGGACGGCCTGGATCCGGATGCTGATCCCCTCTTCGCGCTGTTCCGCGCCGACCATGAGGACCACCGATTCTCCCGGCGACAGGATCGACCGGTATGTCGTCAGGACCTCGGAAAAGGCGACAGCCTCGAACTGACCGGTCGGATCTGTGAGATAGATGATGCCCATCTTGTTGCCGGTTTTGGTCTTGCGCTCCTGGCGGCGCACCACGGTTCCGGCGATGCGGCCAGCCGTCGCCCCGGCCCGTACCGACTGGGAAAACGACGCAAAATCCTGGACCCGCAGCTTTTCAAGAGTTGACCTGTATTCGTCGAGCGGATGGGCGGAAAAGTAAAATCCGATCGCCGTGTGTTCGAATTGCAGGCGTTCCGGGGCCGGCCAGGGCTGAACATCCGGCAGATGGATGGTTTCGCCTTCGACCGCATCGCCAAACAGGCCGCTCTGGCCCAGTTGCGCATCGGCATAGGTTCGGTTTGCCGTCTCCAGGACACGATCCAGACCGTTCATCAGGCGCGCGCGATTGGCGTCGAGGCAATCGAGGCCACCGGAGGCGATCAATCCTTCCAGGGTCTTCTTGTTGACGGCCTTTGGATTGAGCCGGTTGGCAAAATCCGACAAGGATGCGAACCGCCGCGTGCGGCGCTCTTCGACGAGGGTCTCGACGGCGTGGCGCCCCACGCCCTTGATTGCGGCAAGCGCGTAGACGATGCGTCCGTCGGAAACGGTAAAGTCGACTTCGGATTCGGCGATCGACGGCGGCCGGACCTCGATCTCGAGACGCCGCGCTTCCTGGCGGAAATCGTTCAGCTTGTCCGTGTTGGTGATGTCGAGCGACATGGACGCGGCCAGGAACTCCACCGGGTAGTTCGCCTTCAGATATGCGGTCTGATAGGACACATAGGCATAGGCGGCCGCATGCGCCTTGTTGAAGCCGTAATCGGCGAACTTGGCCACGAGGTCGAAGATCGTTTCCGCCTGCGCCTTGTCTACTTTTCGCTCAACGGCCCCTTCAACGAACCGCTCACGCTGAACGGCCATTTCGGCGCGGATCTTCTTGCCCATGGCCCGGCGCAGCAGGTCGGCCTCCCCAAGGGAATAGCCCGACAGGGTCTGGGCGATCTGCATCACCTGTTCCTGGTAGATGATGACGCCGAATGTCTCCTTCAGGATCGGCTCGAGGAGCGGATGCATGTAATCCGGATCTTCCTCGTTGTGCTTGCGCCGATTGTAGGTCGGAATGTTGTCCATCGGGCCGGGCCGATAGAGGGCGACGAGGGCGACGATGTCTTCGAACCGGTCCGGCTTCATTCCGGCCAGCGCCTTTCGCATGCCCTGACTTTCAAGCTGGAACACCCCGACCGTCTCGCCGCGCGAGATCATCTCGTAGGTTTTCTTGTCATCGAACGGAATCGATTCCAGATCGATGTCGATTCCCTGTTCCCGAATGAATTGAAGCGTTCGATCGATGACGGTCAGCGTCTTCAAGCCGAGGAAGTCGAACTTGACGAGCCCGGCCGGTTCGACCCATTTCAGATTGAATTGTGTGGCCGGCATGTCGGATCGGGAATCCCGGTAGAGCGGGACCAGCTTTTCAAGCGGCCGATCGCCGATCACAATTCCCGCAGCGTGCGTGGACGCGTGCCGGTAGAGACCCTCCAGTTTCATCGCGATCGAAAACAGGCGCGCGACGATCTCGTCCTTGTCGCGTTCCTCCTGAAGCCGCGGCTCATCGTCGATTGCCTGAACAAGTGTAACCGGATTGGCCGGATTGTTCGGCACCATCTTGCACAGCCGGTCGACCTGGCCGTAGGGCATCTGCAGGACGCGCCCGACATCGCGCAGCACTGCGCGGGCCTGCAGGCTTCCGAATGTGATGATCTGCGCGACCTGTTCCTTGCCGTACTTTTCCTGGACGTAGCGAATGACTTCGCCGCGGCGGTCCTGGCAGAAATCGATGTCGAAGTCCGGCATCGACACCCGTTCCGGATTGAGGAAGCGCTCGAACAGAAGGCCGAACTGCAGGGGATCGAGATCGGTGATGGTCAGCGACCATGCCACGACGGACGCGGCCCCCGAGCCACGACCCGGCCCGACCGGAATGCCCTCGGCCTTGGCCCATTTGATGAAGTCGGAGACGATGAGGAAGTAGCCCGGATAGTCCATCCGCTCGATGACCGAGAGTTCGAAATCCAGGCGTTCAACGTAATCGTCCCGGGTCGTCCCGGGAGCCAGCCCGCCAGCGTCAAGGCGGCGCTCAAGCCCCTCCCTTGCCTGGCGGCGCAGTTCATCGGCCTCGGAGACCGCTCCGTCAGCGGTTTCTGCGGTAAAGCGCGGCAGGATGGGCGGGCGGGTCCGCGGGCGGTAGGAACACCGGCGCGCGATCTCGACACTTGCTTCAAGAGCTTCTGGCAAGTCGTTGAAAAGATGAACCATCTCTTCCCGGCTCTTGAACCGGTGATCTGGGGTCAGGTGACGCCTGTCATCCTCGATCAACACCCGGCCCTCGGCCAGACAGATCAGGGCGTCATGGGCCTCATAGTCGTCCTTGTCGGCAAAAAAAGCCTCGTTGGTCGCGACGATCGCCACGTCATGACGATAGGCGTATTCAAGCAGAAACGGCTCGGTCACGTGCCAATCATGATCGGCATAGCGCTGCACCTCGATGTACAGGTCGCGGCCGAACACCGTCCGCAGTTGATCCAGACGCGCGGCCGCTTCATCGAACCGTCCTTCGACGGCAAGAGAGTCGGCCGGACCTCCCTGCCCGCCAGACAAGGCGATTAACCCCTCAGCCTTATCCGCAAGCCAGTCTACATGGCAAAACGGCGCCGTCGTTCCGTCGGATTCCAGATAGGCGCGGCTGACAATTTCGACCAGGTTTGCATATCCGGTCTCGTTGCGCGCAATCAGGACGATGGATGGATGGGCCGGTGGGGCTGCCCGCGGATCGCTCTGCGTCGTCAGGGCCAGTTTGATCTGGCAACCGATGAGTGGCTGAAGACCCGCCTGGACTGCCTTTTCCGAGAATTCCAGCGCGCCGAAGAGGTTGCCGCTGTCAGCGAGGCAGAGCGCCGGCTGCGCGTCTGCCACAGCAAGGTCGATGAGCTTCTTAAGGGGCAGCGCACCTTCAAGGAGAGAATAAGCCGAATGTGCCCTGAGATGGACAAAACCGGGTCCGCTCATCGTTGTTTCCTGCCGACCTGACATGATGCCGAAGGCCCGTATCGGACCGACGACATCTTCCGGCAAGCCGCGCTCAAAATCCAGCAGACGCTAACCGGCATTTGGGGATAATTGCGGAACGTGTTCAGAGTGTCAGCCACATCTGGATGGCGACGACAAAAGTCGATACGGCGAGAAATCCCATGCAATCCCGAACAACGGTCATACGATCCTCCATTGGCTCTATCTGATCCCTTTATGTTCTATTTATGTTCGCAATGCAAACCGGGAATACCGGGCAATCGGAAGAGCGTTAAAGGAGTCTTACCTGCCCGCCTTCAAGCGTTACGCGCCGGTCCATGCGCGCCGCGAGTTCCATGTTGTGCGTCACAACGAGGGCAGCGAGACCAGAGGCGTTGACGAGAGCGGCAAGAGCGTCGAACACGAAGCCGGAGGTTTTCGGGTCGAGGTTTCCGGTGGGTTCGTCGGCGAGCAGCAGATGCGGCGCGTTGGCCACGGCGCGGGCGATGGCGATGCGCTGGCGTTCGCCGCCGGACAATTCGGCCGGCCGGTGGTCCTTGCGATCGGCCAGACGCATGTAGTCAAGCAATTGTTCGGCCCGTTCGACCGCCTGCGGCCGATCCAATCCGTTGATCAATTGCGGAATGACAATGTTTTCCAGCGCCGTGAATTCCGGCAGAAGATGGTGGAACTGATAGACAAATCCGATGTGGTTGCGGCGCAGTTCGGTACGTCCGGCATCGGTCAGTGAGCCTGCCGACTTGCCGGCGATCAGGATCTCTCCTGAGTCTGGTGCCTCAAGCAAGCCGGCGATATGCAGAAGGGTCGATTTGCCGGCGCCGGACGGCGCGACAAGCGCAACAAGCTCGCCTTCATTGATCTCCAGGTTGGCGCCCTTGAGAACGTCCAACCGGCTGTCGCCTTCCCGATAGGATTTGACGACACCGGTCAGGCGCAGAGCGCTAGGCCGTGTGTCCGCCGCGACGACGGTCGGATCCGTATCGGCCGGCTCGGCCGTCTGGGTGAAAGGGTCACTCATAGCGGAGCGCCTCGACCGGATCCAGGCGGGCCGCCCGCCATGCCGGATAGAGCGTTGCCAGAAACGACAGCGTCAGCGACATGACCACGACCGAAATCACATCCATGGGCTCGAGCCGCGTCGGCAGTTCGCTCAGGAAGTAGATGTCGGGCGGAAAGATCGGAATGCCCGTTATGTAGGACAATCCCTGCCGGATCGGTTCCGCGTTGATCGCGATTACGGTCCCGATGAGAAAACCGGCCAGTGTTCCGACGATGCCGATGCTGGCGCCCGTGATCAGAAAGATGCGCAGAACGGACCCGCGGCTTGCGCCCATCGTGCGCAAGATCGCGATGTCGCTGCCCTTGTCCTTCACCAGCATGATCAACCCGGAGACGATGTTGAGCGCGGCGACCAACACAATCAGAGCCAGGATCACGAACATCACATTGCGCTCGACTTCCAGGGCATTGAAAAGCGTTATGTTGCGCTGGGTCCAGTCCGATACAACCGCCGACCGGTCGATTGCGGTTTCGATCGGTCCGCGCATGCGGTTTACCGAATCCGGCTCTTCGACGAACACGTCGATCGCCGTGACATCGTTCTCCTTGTTGAAGAACAATTGCGCCTCTCCAAGCGGCATGAAGACGATCGTGCCGTCGTACTGGAACATGCCGACCTGAAAGACCGCGGTGACCCGATAGGCCTTGATTCGCGGCTGGACACCGAACGGTGTCACCAATCCGCGCGGTGTGATGATGGTGATCTGGTCGCCGATGACGATGCCGAGTGAGGCCGCGAGGCGCGACCCGATGGCGACACCGTTCGACGTGTCGAAACCCTCGAGCCCTCCGGAAATCACGTTGTCCGCAATGAAGGCCATGTCCGCGATGTCGGCCTCACGCACACCACGCACGACCACACCCTGGGCACCGATCGGTCCGGAGCCGAGCGCCTGGCCTTCGACGAACGGCATGGCACGCACCACGCCGTCCGTGGCGCGAATGCGTTCGGTGACGGCATCATAGTCGGTCAGCGGACCATCGATCGGCTGAATGAGCATATGGCCGTTGAAGCCGAGTATCTTGTCGAGCAACTCGGCGCGAAACCCGTTCATCACGGCCATGACGATGATCAGGGTGGCAACGCCGAGCATGATCCCAATGAAGGAAAAGCCGGCAATCACGGAGATGAAAGCCTCCTTGCGCCGCGCCCGCAGGTAGCGACCGGCGAGCATCCATTCAAAGGGAGCGAAGGGTTTCTGGCTCATGGCGTGTTCGCGCGTCGGGCGATTCTCCGTTGGTCGACCCAGCCCGTCGGACCTTTCAGTCCCCGGCCAGCGATGTCAATCTGTTAATGACCGCATCGGGGGAGAGCTGAAGGCGCTCCCCGGATTTCCGGTTCTTCAGTTCAATCAGTCCGTCCTTGAGGCCTTTCGGCCCGACGACGACCTGCCACGGCAGGCCGATCAGGTCCATGGTCGCAAACTTGCCGCCGGCACGGGCGTCCGTGTCGTCATAAAGAACCGTGCGCCCGGCGGCCGTCAGCGCGGTCTCCAGACGGTCGCAGGCGGCGTCGGTGTCCGGGTCGCCGGC